>JACUTX010000249.1 GCA_014859615.1 Desulfuromonadales bacterium
CCCGGTGCTGAGCTGCTCCGCTTCGCTGGCGGGCAATTCTGGCCATTAACGATACAGGCAGGGGAGTGGTGGCGCTGCATCACTTATGCCTATACCCACGGGGGGTTGATTCATCTCGGCTTCAACATGATGGTCCTTTATCAGGTCGGCCCGATGCTGGAACGTGAAATCGGTCTCTCCCGTTTCTTCACCCTCTACACCTTGACCGCTCTGACCGCCACCGGACTCGGTTATCTCTGGCACCCCTACGTGACGGTCATCGGCGCCTCCGGATCGCTGTTCGGCCTGATCGGTTTTTCTATTACCTATTTTCACCGCATGGGCCCGGCCGCAAAACAGCTGCGTGACTTCATGATAAAATGGGCGATCTTTGCCTTTATATTCGGTCTTCTGGTTGGAGCCGACAACGCTGGCCATCTCGGCGGCGCCCTGGGTGGTGCGGCGCTCGGTGCCCTGCTCCCCCTGGGAATACGCGGACGGCAATCATCAGCCAGATTCTACAGCACCCTCGGTCTTCTCTGTCTGCTGGCGACCCTGCTCAGCCTGTTCATACTCCTGTTCTCCTGGCTGATGTTCTGGGTGAATTAATCGTATGGCTAGAGAAAAACAACCGGTCACCGCTGCAATTCGTACGCTGCGCCAGCACAAAGTTCTGTATACATCACACCTTTATAACTATGAAGAAAAAGGGGGAACATCCGTCTCGGCCCGGGAACTCGGCGTCGAGGAACATCGAGTGATCAAGACTCTGGTCATGGAAGATGAAACAAAAAAACCGTGCATCGTCCTGATGCATGGGGATAAACAGGTTTCGACCAAACAGCTGGCCCGGGTGGCGAACTGCAAATCGATCCTCCCCTGCGCACCCGAGGTCGCCTATCGACATAGCGGTTATCAGGTCGGTGGCACCTCCCCTTTCGGCATAAAAAGCAACATGCCCATCTTTGCCGAAGCAACCCTTTTTGATCTGCCGGAAATTTATATCAACGGTGGCAAACGGGGCTATCTGGTCGGAATGGAACCCAAAGAGCTCGAGCGGGTCTTGAAACCGATCATGGTTAATGTGGCAATCGACGGATAAGGAACTGGCATGACTCTGGAACAGATCGTTCTTAAAGCAGGTGATGCGATTCGTCATGCCGATGCTCTGCTGATCACAGCCGGAGCCGGAATGGGAGTCGATTCGGGACTCCCCGATTTTCGCGGGGACCACGGTTTCTGGACCGCTTATCCGATGTACCAACAGCTCGGCATCAATTTTATTGCCGCCGCCAATCCAGCGCACTTTAAGCGCGATCCGGCTTTCGGCTGGGGCTTCTACGGTCACCGCACCAATCTCTATCGCGAAACGGTCCCCCATGCCGGATTCAGCATTCTGCAGCGCTGGATCGACCGCTTTGAACTCGAAGCATTTGTCGTCACCTCCAATGTCGACGGTCAATTCCAGAAGGCCGGATTTGCTCACGACGCTATACTCGAAGTGCACGGGTCGATCCACCATATGCAGTGTCTGCGCCCATGTCACGACGATATCTGGCCGAATATCGAAACCTTCGCGATCGATTTTTCGACCATGCGCTCGCAACAGATTCCAACCTGTCCCCGCTGCCACGATACAGCCCGACCCAATATTCTGATGTTTGGCGATGACTCCTGGATCAGTTCACGCAGCCATGGACAAAATATCCGCTTCGATTTTTTTCAGGCCGGAATCGCAGATAAAAATGTTACTGTTATCGAATTGGGAGCCGGTTCAGCCGTGCCGACGATCCGCTACCTAACTGAGCGACTCGGCAACAGACCGCAGACAACTGTCATCCGCATCAATCCGCGTGAACCGGAGATCCGACCTCCCCACCTCGCCATCGGTTGCGGAGCACTCGACGGACTGCAAAAAATAGACGCTATTCTGACCGCCTGAATTATCGGTTAAAGAGCTCTTATCACGCAGATTCTTCAATAAATCGAGATCTATTTATGGCCTTTGCAGTGATCAAAAAACATGGGATGTCGTTGCTTGGCAACAGCTTTGAATGGAACGGGCGGATCCTGAAACCGTACGGGAAATCGACCGCACACGGTTGGGAATTCAACGGAACCCAGATTAAGCCGTACGGTCAGTCGGTAACCAAAGGGTACGAGTGGACCGGATCGGTGCTCAAGCCGTACGGTCGATCGGCGATTGCCGGCTACGATTGCAGCGCCACCCTGATCAAGCCTTACGGTCGTTCCCAACAGAGCGGATGGGCCAACAGCAACAGGGTCTGGCACCCCTTCGGCAAATCCGCAGCGCAAGGGTGGGACATTCAGGGCGATATCCCTTTGCCGCTGATCGCGTTGGTAATCCTCGATCTGATCCAGAGCTGAACATTTTTTTAACTATTGAGCACCTGCGAAAAGCTTGTCATTCCCGAATGGTGTTATCGGGAATCCACAGGGTTAAAACAACAAAAAAATCTGGATTCCAGATATAGGCACTCGGGGATGACAAACATCGCGTACGAGCCTGACAGTACTGAATAGTGTTACCAGTTCTATTAATATGAACGGCATAAACAACGTGTAAGAAACTAGAGAATCACCAGTTTCTCTTTGGAGAAGGTGATATGCTTCAAGCCGTCCTGGGCCACCCAGAACGTGTTCTCAATCCCGACGGCACCGAGACCGGCAAAGACCGCTTTCGGCTCGAAGGCGAAGGTCATATTCTCTTTTAACTCATAATCGTTAAACCCTCTGGCGATAAAGGGGTATTCATCGATCTCTACGCCGATCCCGTGACCGATAAACGCAACCTGGGCACCGGTATTCCCCATGAAGTGATCTTTATAACCGAGATCGCAGGCCAGCGCATAACAATCGTCATAAATCGCCCCCCAGGTTACACCGGGACGAGCAATCTCCTTGAGTCGGTTTTGAATGCTGTACATATCGACGTACGCCCGCATCAATTTATCCGGCATCTCGCCAATGCAGAACATCCGGGTCTGGTCGACCAGATAGCCGTCGAACGCCCCGGCAAAATCGACAATGATCGGCTCATGCTCCCTGATCTTTTTATAACTGCACCCCTGACCGAAGGATGGATTCAGCCCCATCCCCCCCAGAGGAGTATCGCCATAAGCCGGTACCGCACTGTCGGGACCCGAAAACACATGCCCGTAAAAAAGCTCGGAATTGAAACCACGCATCCGGGTGACCCCTTGATGTCCAGCCTTTCTGGCGACAAATTCGATCTCAGCGGCCAGCTCCAGATCGGTAATGCCGGGACGGATCACTTCCAGTGCACGATTGTAGACCTTATCAACCTGTAGCGCCGCATCTTTCATGATACTGATTTCATATTCGGATTTTACGGCTCGCACCGTACGAATCAGTGGCGTGGCATCGATAATTTGACAATCGCCCAACACAGTTTTGAGTCGATTATAAAAGGCGACCGGGAGAACATCGAGTTCGAGACCGACCTTCTCAGGAGTCGCGACATTGAATGTTGACAAGATCACGGGGAGGTCGCGCGGACTTTTAAGCGGGACAATCTCTTTGAGTCCTGATTCCATTCGGGCACGCGGCATATCCTTACGCACCATGTAGATCGGCTCGCCATCAGCCGGAACAGCGAGCAGCCCTTGTTGAACAGTCCCGGTAAAATAAAACAGATCAGCATTCTGAGCCATTACGATCAGATCGAGTTTCGATTT
>JACUTX010000250.1 GCA_014859615.1 Desulfuromonadales bacterium
CAGCAGGCCAACAACCAGCTTTACACCGGTCAACTCGAATCGCTGGACCGGCAGATTCTGCTGCAGACCGGCCGTTTTTTGGAGAGCGCCGAAGCGATCGGCCGGATCGTGGTCGGGGTCGACAACGGGCACCCGGTCTACCTGGCTGATGTCGCAAAAATTATCGACGGGCCGCAGAACCCGGACAATTACGTTTTCTTCGGCGCACCGGGAGAGTTGGAGGAGCCAGCCGTCACCCTGTCGGTGGCGAAGCGTCCGGGGAGCAATGCCATCAGCGTCGTCCATGAGGTGCTGGCCAAACTCGACGGTCTGCAGGGGACGCTGATTCCGGCTGATGTCTCGGTCAGCATCACCCGCAACTACGGCGAGACCGCCGCCGAAAAATCGAACGAGCTCCTGTTGCATATGGGAATCGCCGTCTTCGGGGTGGCGCTCTTGATTTTGTTTTTTCTCGGCTGGCGCGAATCGTTGGTGGTGTTGCTCGCCATCCCCTCGACCTTGGGACTGACCCTGCTGGTCTTTTACCTCTACGGTTACACTCTCAACCGGATCACCCTGTTTGCGCGTATTTTTTCCATCGGCATTCTGGTCGACGACGCCATCGTCGTGGTCGAGAATATCGTCCGGCACATGCGCCTGTCCGGTGCCCGCGACAAGTCACTGATCACTATCGCGGTTGCAGCGGTGGCCGAGGTCGGCAACCCGACCATTCTTGCAACCTTGGCGGTGATCGCAGCGATTCTGCCGATGGCTTTCGTCGGCGGGTTGATGGGGCCCTACATGCGACCGATTCCGATCGGCTCATCGGTCGCCATGCTGTTTTCGCTGATAATCGCCTTCACCATCACCCCTTGGGCTGCCGTGCATCTGCTGCGCCGTCACGACAGCAATGCGGGCGGAACCGACGATCACGATCACGCCCCAAATGATATTTTTACCCGCCTTTACCACCGGATCATGGATCCGCTGCTGGCCAGCGGTTTCTGGCGAGTCCTCTTTTTCTCCGGTATCGTTCTTTTGCTGCTCGGGAGCAGCTCCATGGTCTATTTCGGCCTGGTCAAGGTCAAGATGCTCCCGTTCGATAACAAAAGCGAATTTCAGGTGATCCTCAACATGCCGGAAGGGACCACCCTCGAACAGACCGCGCGTGTGGTGCGTGAGATGGCCGCGGTGGTGGGGAACGATCCGGCAACCCTCGATTACCAGATCTACGTCGGGACCGCCTCGCCGTACAATTTCAACGGCCTGGTCCGGCACTATTTTTTGCGTCAGGGGCCGACCATGGCCGATATCCAGGTCAATCTCAAGCCGAAAGATAGGCGCTCGCTGCAGAGCCATGATATCGCCGTACGGATGCGCCCGGCAATCGCTGCAATTGCCGAAAAATATGGCGCCGCCGTCGCCGTCGCCGAAGTCCCCCCCGGTCCGCCGGTGCTGCAGACTCTGGTCGCCGAGATCTACGGCCAGAGCGAAGCGCAGCGCGTCGCACTGGCCGAGGCGGTCAGAGCGATCTTCGCCGCCACCGACGGCGTGGTCGATATCGACTGGTATCGCGAAACCGACCGGACCCGCCTGGTTCTGGATATCGATAAAGAGAAGGCCGCCCTCAACGGCATCAGCGAAGGGGAAATCACCCGCACCCTGCAGATGGCCAGCGCCGGTCTGTCGATCGATCTGTTCCATCAGCCGGACGACAAGGAAGAGATCGACATCGTTTTGCAATTGCCGGCGAGGCATCGGGCACGAATCGACGGCCTGCTCAATATCTCCCTGCGCTCCGCCACCGACCCCCGGGCACCGCTGGTGCCGTTGCGCGAGCTGGTCCGGGTGGAGGAACAACCGGTGGAGCAGCCGATCTACCGCAAGAATCTCAAACCGGTCATCTATGTCACCGGCGATGTCGCCGGGAGCATCGAAAGCCCGGTCTATGCAATTTTCGAGATTAACCGCAAGCTGGCAAAACTCGATGCAAAACAGTATGGCGCTCTCCCCGGAGAGATCGAGCTGTTCAACCTCAAGCAGCCGTTCAGCACCGACCAGCCGTCGATCAAATGGGATGGAGAGTGGCACATCACCCTCGAAGTGTTTCGCGACTTGGGCCTCGCCTTCTGTGTCGTCATGGTGTTGATCTATGTGCTGATGGTCGGCTGGTTCAAGGATTATTTCACCCCGCTCGTTGTCATGGCGGCGATCCCTTTCTCATTGATCGGGATCCTCCCGGCACACTGGGCTCTCGGCGCCTTTTTTACCGCCACCTCGATGATCGGCTTTATGGCCGGCGCCGGGATCGTGGTGCGGAATTCGATCATCCTGGTCGATTTCATCGAGCTGCGGATCAGTCACGGCCTGCCGCTCACTGAGGCGGTGGTTGAAGCCGGCGCCGTCCGCTTCCGGCCGATGCTCCTCACCGCTCTCGCCGTGGTGGTCGGCGCCTCGGTGATTCTCGCCGACCCGATCTTCCAGGGGCTCGCCATCTCCCTGATGTTCGGCGAGATCGCCTCGCTCCTCTTCAGCCGGATGGCAGTACCGGTTCTCTACTTTATGTTGAAGAAGAGGAGTGCGGCCAAGGTGTGAGACACCAGAATAAGCTGAATGAAAAGCGGGGCAGAGAGTTCAACTCACTGCCCCGCTTTTTTGTTTATTTTTGAATGATAGACGAATTTAATTTTGTTGCGTATAGTGCAGAGGTTGTCGTGGGGGGCTAGCAATACGCGCAAGCCGCCATTCAGATCGATGGTGGCTTTTTTTGTGGGGTAGCATGTTTGCGATGATTGCCTCAAAAAAGACCAAATGAATTTAATCAAAAGCAGCTAAAAATAAGATACTGTATTCATTGGAAATTTTAATCAATATGCCGGTTACCAGTATATTGAATATACCGGTAACCGCCTAATACCTGTTAGCCAAAAAGAGCATCTATGGTCAAAAAAGGCAAAATCTCCTCGTGGAACGATGACAAAGGCTTCGGTTTTATCACGCCAGATTCCGGAGAAGATCGGATATTCGCACACATCAAAGCGTTCAAATACCAAGCGCGCCGACCAGAGGTTAACAGGTTGGTGACTTACTCCTTGTCAAAAGACAAACAAGGGCGGATTTGTGCAGCAGAGGTTGTTATGTCTGCAGCACCGGTTATAGAGAAAACTAGCCGCAGCAATGGCAATATTACAGTATTTCTGGCTGGCCTTTTTTTATTAATTGTCGCTATTTGCGGTTTGTTGGGTAGAGTGCCCTTCTGGGTTTCAGCTCTTTACCTTACTATGAGTTTAGCAACATTCGCTTTATACGCCTTTGATAAATCCGCCGCTCAAAAAGGCGCGTGGAGGACCTCCGAAAGCACTTTGCATCTGTTCTCCTTGTTTGGTGGCTGGCCGGGTGCTCTCGTAGCACAGCAAAAATTACGTCACAAATCAAAAAAGGAAAGTTTCCGTGAAGTCTTTTGGGGAACTGTGGTTTTGAACTTTTGTGCATTCGTTTTGCTAACAATTCCTGGTGCTGCGAAAGTAATTAAAGCATTGCTAACAAACATTGGCTAAGCGCTCAAGCGGACTGGGTGATACGTCGGTGGTTCGCGTAAAGGTTTCTACACACTTGCAAAGGACCAGCTCCAGCCCGCTTAGCTCGGTCCGTTGAGGCTGTAGAAAAACCTCAGAGGTTGAGAAATATTTCGATTTCGAGGGTC
>JACUTX010000251.1 GCA_014859615.1 Desulfuromonadales bacterium
CAATTTCACCAGAAAGCAACCGATTTAACCTTTACTTCAATCCGATCAATCGGTACTCTTTTTGTGATATAAAAATTATTAGTGACTAATTTCAAAGCACTATTGTCAGTAATTAGAGGTGCTGTCATCCCCGGATGTTTTTATCAAAAGATCTATAGCTTTAAAAGCTGGATTCCCGATTACCCCCTCGGGAATGACACCTTTTTCGCAGGCGCTGGATACATTTATTCATCTGTTTTTAAAATCTCATAGCAGTTCAGAGTTCTCAACAAAGGAGCCACAAAAGTATGCGTAATTTTATCATTCCGGCGATCCTCATCCTGGTTTTAATCGTTGGTGGATGTGTCAAGAGGTCGACCTATGAGCAGAAGAGCAGCGAGGCCGCTCAGCTATTAACCGATCTGACGAAACTCAAAGCGCTGCACACCGCCTTGCTCGAAAAATTCACGACTCTGCAGGATGCCAACGCGGGACTCAATGCGGATCTGGCCCGCGCCGGAAACGACATCAAACGGCTGGAAAGTGTTTTGTCGATGCGCAGTGCCGAAACCGGTCAAGCTATGGCTGAAATGCGCGAAGAGATCGATCGCTTAATGCTGGCCAACCGCGAACTCGAACAACAGCTTGATACGGAGAAAATTGCCCGATTAGCCCGCATTGCCCAGATGCAGAGTACCTACAACGAACTGGTCGACAAAATGGAGAGCGAAATCAAGCGGGGTGAAATCACCATATCAGAGCTCGAAGGGCGGCTGACGGTCAACATGGTTGACCGGATTCTGTTCGCCTCGGGGAGCGCCGAAATCAAGCCGGAAGGGTTAGCCGTGCTGAAACGGGTCGCCGATATTGTCAGCAACATCGAGGAGAAGGATATCCAGGTCGAGGGGCATACCGATAACGTCAATATCAGCGAACGACTCCAGGATAAATTTGCCAGCAACTGGGAGCTCTCCGCCGCCCGCGCCGCAACAGTCGTGCGCTTTCTGCGTGATGCAGGCATCCCCGGTGAACGGTTGTCAGCCGTCGGCTTTGGACCGTTCAAGCCGGTGGCCAGCAATAAAACCGTCGAAGGCCGGGCCCAGAACCGGCGGATCCAGATTGTGCTGGTACCACAAAAACGCGCAATCGTTAAAGAGTTGAACGAGACAAAATAAAAATCTGTGTTTGACCATGTCTGAACTGGTTCGCACTTAAGCGTAACAATATTTAAAACCATCAGATCCCGCCGCGACGGCTCAGAGCAAAAGACGCATCAAAAAAGCCCCCCGGAGAAATCCAGGGGGCTTTTTGATTGCCGTATGAACAACTAAAAAATCAGCAGTCGAAGTAGAGGCTGAACTCTTCCGGGCAAGGACGCCTACGGACCGGGTTGACTTCGGCCTCGGTTTTATACTCAATCCATTTATCAATCAGGTCTGCGGTGAAGACATCGCCCTTAAGGAGAAACTCATGATCTTCCCGGAGACAATTCAGTGCGTCTTCGAGAGAAGAGGCAACATTAGGAACATCTTTGAGCTCTTCGGGCGACAAGCCGTAAATATCTTTGTCAAGCGGTTGACCCGGATCAATCTTGTTTTCGATACCATCAAGACCTGCCATCAACTGCGCGGCAAATGCGAGGTAGCCGTTACAGGCCGGATCAGGAGTCCGATATTCAACCCGCTTGGCTTTATCGTTATTGGTGACCGGGATCCGCAAAGAGGCAGAACGGTTACGATTCGAATAAGCGAGATTGACCGGAGCTTCAAAACCGGGGACCAGGCGTTTGTAGGAGTTGGTGGTCGGGTTGGTGAAAGCGCACAGTGCCTTGGCGTGCTTCATAATGCCGCCGATGTAGTACATCGCCAACTTCGAGAGACCGCCGTACCCATCGCCAGCAAAAAGGTTCTTGCCGTCTTTCCAGAGCGATTGATGACAGTGCATCCCGGAACCGTTGTCATTGCAGATCGGCTTCGGCATAAAGGTGACTGTCTTGCCGTTACGGAAAGCGACGTTCTTGACGATGTACTTGAACCACTGCAGGGTATCGCCCATGCTGAGCAGCGAATCAAAACGCATATCGATTTCAGTCTGGCCGCCGGTGGCGACTTCGTGATGAACGGCTTCGATCGTCATACCGACGCCCTGCAGCACTTCCACCATTTCGTTGCGCAGATCGACCATCGAATCGGTCGGAGCGCACGGGAAATACCCCTCTTTGTGCCGCGGTTTATAACCGAGGTTTCCGCCGACCTCGTCTGCGCCGGTGTTCCAGATCCCTTCAACCGAATCGACCGCGTAGAACGACTGGTTGGACGATGACTCATACTGCACGCTATCAAAGATGAAAAATTCCGGCTCCGGCCCAAAGTAGGCGGTATCGGCGATGCCGGTCGATTTAAGATAAGCTTCAGCCTTCTGGGCGATGAAACGCGGATCACGGGTATACCCTTCGCGGGTGATCGGATCGATGATGTTGCAGATCAGGCTCAGCGTCGGAATCTTGACGAACGGGTCGATCTGGGCCGTCTTAGGGTCAGGCATAATGAGCATGTCACTGTTGTGGATCGGCTGCCAGCCGCGAATCGAAGAACCGTCAAAACCGATCCCCTCTTCAAATGTCTCTTCACCAAACTCGGCGATAGGGGTCGAAAAATGCTGCCAGATCCCGACAAAATCGAGAAATTTGTAATCGACCATCCTGCAACCATTCTCTTCAGAAAACTTAATAACTTCTTTGGGGGTCATGCGGTCTCTCCTTTTTTCCTTTTATGTAAATTTGATTATTTAAAGGGCGTCGTCGCCGGTTTCGCCTGTGCGAATCCGGACCACCTCATCAACCTGAGTCACAAAGATCTTGCCATCACCAATGCGACCCGTCCGGGCGGACTCTGCGATCACCTCAACCACCCGTGCTGCCATGTCGTCGGCAACGATGATTTCCATCTTGATTTTAGGGATAAAATCGACCACATATTCAGCGCCACGATAGAGTTCCGTGTGCCCTTTCTGGCGGCCAAACCCTTTCACTTCACTCACTGTGATCCCTTGAATACCGATCTCGTTCAGCGCCTCTTTTACTTCATCAAGCTTGAACGGTTTGATAATCGCTTCGACCTTGCGCATGCTGCTACCTCCATAAATCGTTGCCGGTTTATCCCCGACTTTTTAAAGAATGCCAAACAGATCCGATCGTTTAAACTGTCGGTCGTATAGTTAGCAAAGAGCTTGCCAAAACAGTCCTGCTCAACATAAAATCATAACTACCCAAGTTTGCGGCAGAAACATGGCATGAGACAAACAACAGGATAAAACCAGAAATTCCCAACTGCCAAAAAAACAGCCAGCCACGGGCCTTAGGCGCATAAAATTTCAGCAGACGATCAATCGTCTTTCGTGACGCGCCTTTGCAAATTCAAGTTCGTGCAGAGCAAGACAGACCTCCCGAAAAAGACTCGGTGCGCCGCCACCCATATTTTCTTCCTCGGCAGTTTCCAGTTCTCGGGCATCAAGCTCCCAACGCTGCAGAATTGTCAGCTTTTGTGTCAAGGTCCATGAAGAATCATATTCGACCTCATCAGGGTGATGATAAATGGCCGCAGAATTTAATAACGCTTTTTCAAAATCCATATCACGCCTTTATTGATCTTTACACTG
>JACUTX010000252.1 GCA_014859615.1 Desulfuromonadales bacterium
GGACAGTATCTGGCTCGCCATCTTTACAAGTATCAGGCGACACCGTATCGTATTAATATTGTCAGTGAGGCGTTGTATGGAGATGAACTGGACCGTTCTGTCAATAGCCGTGCCTTCGGAGCGGTTTTAGCCGGTTCGGCATTTGACGGCTACAGTCTCTCAAATGAGAGTAGCATCGATTATTCTTTAAATCGAAGCAGTAAGGCGGGTGTAACCCTTTTGCTCGATTATCGTGATCCTGACAATAGTGAGGCCGGTTACAGGGTCGCTGTTCGGCAAGATTACCGTTATACCCGATATGCCTCGGTCGGTGTGGTGCGGCGTCTGTTCGAATTAAACGAATTTTTGGACTACGAGCGGATTGATACGGAGGTCGATTCGTTTTTTGAAGCGGTGGCTCTGACCGGTGTTGGCAACTATTATCCTGTCTCATGGACGCGACTTGGTGGCAAAGTACGCTGGCAGCACGATATCGACCGTGGCGATGATGATGTCGGGTTTGGACTTTATACTGATTTTACGTTCAGCCTGCTCACTGTCGGGATGGAATATGAGTATGGACTGCGTACTGTGGATGATACAGGGGGACTGCTCGATCGTACCGAGCAGCGCTGGCGAATTTCTCTCAAGAAAACTTTCTGATTTTTTACGCTTCCCATCTTTTTGAGGGGCACCTGTACAGGTGCCTTTTTTTATGTGCAAATTAAATGAGAATGAAAGAATTGACGCCTTGCAGGTTGACGGGTTAAGGATGATTCAGGCGCAAGATGGCTATCGATTCTCTCTTGATCCTTTTTTGCTTGCCGACTTCTCTGCGGTCCGTAAGGGGGACAGGGTTATCGATCTCGGGACCGCCAGCGGTATTTTGCCGCTTATAATTGCTGCGACGACAGAGGTACAATCAGTGGTCGGAGTTGAGCTGCAGCAGCCATTGTATGACCGCGCTCTGCGTAATGTGGAGTTGAACGGGCTCTGCGATAAGGTGACGATCAGGCTGCTTGATGTGCGTAATATTGTCAAAGAAAAGAGTTTCCCTACCGGCGGTTTCGAAGTGGTGTTAATGAATCCGCCCTACCGGATAACGACGGCCGGGCGACTCTCTGCAGGGGGTGAACGGGCCGCATGTCGCCATGAATTAAATGGCACCATTAACGATTTTCTTCGCGCCTCGCATTGGTTGGTGCGGCACGGTGGAGCAGTCTGTCTGATCTTTCTTGCGGAGCGACTTCCTGAGCTGCTGCGCCAGATGCAGCTCTGTTCTCTTGAGCCGAAGCGGCTGCGCATGATTCATTCAGACCGAAAGCGTGATGCTCATCTGGTGCTGGTTGAAGGTCGAAAAGGGGGGCGGCCTGGATTGACGGTTCAATCGCCCCTCTATATTTATGAAGAGGGTGAGTATACTGAGGAGATTCGGCGGATATTTAACTGACAGCTCTACATTTGTGAAGGCATGAAGTCGAAGAACGATTTCCCGCTGCTAAAAAGTTTGTACCTGACTCTAATGAGCGTTAGTCCGTAGCTTTTATCAGATTGTGTTGTTATCCGCTTTTTTGCATTGCAGGTCCAGCCCGATTAGATCAGAGAGATTTCTGCGCAGGACAGGGTCATCGATCTCTGTCAGCATCGCGTCGACGCGGGTTTGATCTTCATCGGTAAGGGGTGTGACGATTTTTGGCCGAGGGGTCGGAGCCTCTTCCGGGGGTGTTACCGGGCCCCTTTTGAGAAAAATATCATCCAGTAGTTCTTCTCCCAGTCGCTCGTTGAGTTGCTTCAGGATTTTTGGTTTGAGAAGTTGCAGTTGCTGCATCCATACCGGCTGGGAAACCCTGACTTCGAGAATGCGATCACGTATTCTCAAGGGTTGGGCAAAGCGGGCGATCTGTGGGCCGACAACATCATTCCAGCAGGTCCAGGTTCGGTATTTCTTCAGTTGAGTACTGAACCCTTTACTGATGAGGAGTTGCTCGACCAGGTCGCCAACCTGTCCCTCTTTTCCGCCTCGACTCTTGTGGGTCATTGCGCTAAATTTTGTTTACGGATGAATCCGCCAATCAACTGTCCGGCAACAGCAAAGGCGATAGAGAATGGAATCACACCCCATCCGAATTTGAGGTAAAAACGCAAGGCGACCAGAAGCGGGATAGAGAGGTGGATCAATACAAACCACCGTACCGAATAGCGAGGTGATGACTCTCTGAAGTAGCCGAGCGGGATATTGACACTCAAGGCAATTATAAGCAGCCAGGATAGTTTGATGATAATTTCGAGTGACAAAAGGGGACTCTTTTCAGGCGCCGAACAGGTCTTTGGCGGTTAATTTGTGGCGCAGTTTACTCCGATTTTAAGAGAGGTGTCAATCTGCCAAGTCAAAAGCGATCTTTCGGTATGAAATTGAAGGAGATAATGTATGGTTAGCACAGGCGATTACGTCGCAATATTTCAATCTATACATCGCGTTATGAAGGCAGAAAAACTGCTTAAGCGGGCAAAAATTGAAATACTGTTAATTCCGGCACCGCGACAATTGACCTCGGACTGCGGATTGGCGATCCGCTATGCCGAGACGGTTCGGCGTGAGGTTCTGGATCTCCTTCTGGCAGAAGACCTGGCGCCGGTTGAAATTTATAAAAAGAGGGCCGATGGATTTGAGAGGATAACGCCGGAGGGATGAGGGGGGATGGTGTTTTTTCTTGACAATCACCTTGTATATAGCTATATTTCGCCCCTTTGCGGGGAACGGGTCTAACGGTACAGACTATGTTTGATAATTTGACGGACAAGTTTGATGCGGTTTTCCGTAAATTACGTGGCCGTGGGCAGCTGAACGAAGCGACGATTCAGGAAGCGCTGCGTGAAGTTCGCCTCGCGCTGCTTGAAGCGGATGTTAATTTCCGCGTCGTTAAAGAATTTATCGCTTCCGTTAACGATCGTGCTCTCGGTCAAGACGTTCTGAAGAGTCTGACCCCTGCTCAGCAGGTAGTCAAAATCGTTCGGGATGAACTCTCCAGTTTGATGGGGGGTGGTAAAGAGAATGGTCTCGATTTACAGTCAAAGCCACCTGTCACTTTGATGCTGTGTGGTTTGCAGGGTGCAGGTAAGACAACGACCTGCGGCAAATTGGCGTTGCGGTTGCGTCGTGAAAAGCGAAATCCGCTACTGGTTCCTGCCGATGTTTACCGCCCAGCTGCCATCGAACAGCTCAAGGTTCTCGGTCGTCAACTCGATATTCCGGTGTTTGATGCGTCGGTGGGGCAGGATCCGGTTGAGATCTGTAAGGCGGCTCATCGGTTTGCTGATCTGAACGGTTTTGATACACTGATCCTTGACACGGCGGGTCGGTTGCATATCGATGGGCAGTTGATGCAGGAGTTGCAGCGGATTGTTCAGGCGCTCTCTGTGCAGGAGATTCTGTTCGTTGCAGACGCCATGACCGGTCAGGATGCGGTGACCATCGTCGGCAGTTTTAATGAACAGTTGCCGTTGACCGGCGTTATTCTGACCAAGCTTGATGGCGACGCGCGCGGTGGCGCGGCACTGTCGGTCCGTGCGGTTACGGGTCTGCCGATCAAGTTTGTCGGCGTCGGTGAAAAGCTTGATGAGCTCGAACCGTTTCATCC
>JACUTX010000253.1 GCA_014859615.1 Desulfuromonadales bacterium
GAAGGAGTGCGGCTCCACTTTTCCCTTCGAGGCGCCAGGAGGTTTTCATGAGCGCCTGGAGGATATGATCCCGTTCCATCTCGGCGAGAGATTTGACCTCTTTTGCTGAACTTTCGCCCGACAAATCACCTGTTATCTTCTCTTCATACCTGGGGACCTCGAAACGGTCGAGAACATGAAGTGAGTTCCCCGTGCTGGTGATGACTCCCCGCTCGATGATACTTTCCAGTTCGCGTATGTTGCCAGGCCAGTTGTAGTCATTAAGGAGATCCAGGGTTTTGCTGGAGACGACCTCAATTTTCTTGCCGATTTTGGAGTTGAATTTGGCAACGAAGTGATTGACGAGCAGGGGGATATCTTCCTTGCGCTCCCTCAGTGGTGGCATGGTAATTGGAAAGACATTGAGACGATAATAGAGATCTTCCCTGAAGTTGCCGTTGAGGATCTCTTCTTTAAGATTCCGGTTGGTGGCGGCGATAATCCGCACATCCGTCTTGACGGTGCGGGGGTTGCCGAGTCGCTCAAACTCACCGTCCTGAATGAGCCGCAGGAGTTTGCTCTGCAGTTCATGCGGCAGATCGCCAATTTCGTCAAGGAAGATGGTGCCGCCGTCGGCCAGTTCGAAACGGCCGATCTGCCGGGTATCGGAACCGGTGAACGCACCCCTTTCCCGCCCGAAGAGCTCGCTCTCCACCAGTGCGGCCGGCAAGGTCGCACAGTTGACAGTTATCAGCGGCTGATCCTTGCGGCTGCTGCGGCGGTGAATGGCCCGGGCGACCACACCTTTGCCGGTGCCGGTCTCGCCGAGGAGCAGAACGGTCGCATTCATAGGTGCAACCTGCTCGATTTGAGAGAAGATAAGCGACAGAGCATCACTTTTGCCGATGATTTCGCCGAAGTTGTACCTTAGAGCGGCCTCCTGATGCAGGTAGATGTTTTCAGCCTGGAGCCGGTTTTTCAACCGTTCTATTTCCATATACGTGCTTCGCAGCGACTCTTCTGCCTTCTTGCGTTCGGCTATCTCCTCGGTGAGCTGCAGATTCGAGCTGAGCAGCTCTTTCGTCCGTACCTGTATGGCGGACTCCAGTTTGTCATGGGCGTTTTGCAGCTCATCGCTCAGCTGTCTGGCAACCGTGATATCCACGATCGAGGAGAGGATCTCCCCACCATTCTGGGCGTTCGCATCAACCGCGACACTCTGCATCCTGGCGTAGACCAGCTGACCATCCTTCGCACTTATCCTGATTTCACACCCATGGATCCCCGCCGTTTGCAAAACTTCCTCGAGGTGATGGCGAAAGACCTCTCTCTCTTTGGCCTCGGTGATGAACCGGCTGAAGGGCATATTGACCAGCACTCCTCTCTCAACCTTCAGCAGTTGGGCGCCAGCAAGATTCGACTCACGAATCACTCCCCGTTTATCAAAGGAAAAATAGCCGATCGGTGCAAAATCATAGAGTTCGACATATTTGTTCCGCGCCAGCTCAAGCTCTGTCTGGGTATTGAGGAGCGTTTCATTCTGCATCTGCAGCTCGATCTGGTGGACCTCAAGCTCATGGACGATCCGCTGCAATTTTTCGTCATTTCCGGGTGGTTGCGGCGAGGCTCTTCTCTCCACCAACCGCTCTTCTGCCAATGAGCGCAATCCGGAGTCGGCCGGTAGCCCCTTACTCTTTTTGACCGTCATGACGCATCTCTTTCCCCTTTTTGGGATCGACCTTTTTGTCTGTCGATTCAGATTTAATTCCGAGTTGACTCTTGAGCTCGGTATTTTCCTCGCGCAACTGTTGCTCCAGGCGCTTGGCCGCCGTGATCTCCGTAAAGGTGATCACCACTCCGCCAATAACGTCTTGCATGGTGCGGTAGGGCATGATGCGCACCGAAAACCAACGTCCGTCAGTCGCCGTGATCTGCTTTTCTGAAGTGGAGAGCGAGCGCAACACTGACATTGCTTCCTCGGGCATTTCTGGATAGATCAGGTCGCTGACGATGTCGGAAAGCGGCCGCCCCACATCGCCCGGGATCAACTTGAAGAGTTTGTTCGCGCCGTTGGTGAAACGCCTGATGTGGAGCTTGTTGTCCAAAAATACGGTGACGATTTCAGTACTGTTGAGCAGATTGCGCATATCATCGTTGGTTTGTGTCAATTCCTCCATTTTCGACTGCTGCTCGGCGTTGACGGTCTGCAGCTCTTCGTTGAGCGATTGCATCTCTTCTCTGGAGGTGGTCAGTTCCTCATTGGTCGATTGCAACTCCTCGTTGGTCGATTGCAGCTCTTCGTTGCTCGATTTGAGCTCTTCTTGCGAGGATTGCATCTCTTCACGGGTCGTCTGCAGCTCTTCGTGGAGCTGCGAGAGCTCCTGTTCCAATTCGACAACCCTGGCGCTTCCGGCTGATTTTTTGCCTTTGGCGCCGACCGGCGCCTTGGTCTCGGCAGGGATTGCCCCCTCGGTAAAGATGATCATCATCATCCCGCGCAACGCCTCGGGATCTGCGATCGCCTGTACCGTGAGGTTGACACTTTGTGTTACGCCGTTGACGTCGACTTTACACCCCTTGACCGTAACCTTTTCATTTTGCCGCAGCGCCTTCTGGAAGGCGTTGTTCAGTTCAAAACGAAGACCCTCCCGGGCCATGGCAAAAATATTCCAGTTGGCCTTGCCGGCCGCCGGTTCAAGATATTTTCCGGTTCGACCGCTGATATAAAGGATGTCACCCGTATCGTTGACCAACACGGCAGGTGGAGAAAAGTCCTGCAGAAGCACCTGGTCCGCAAGAGATTGAAGATTAACGGCAGGTTTCAAGATGATCGACTCCTTTTGATTCCCCGGCAATGTGGGGAGAAACGAAGGGGGAAATGTGAGCGGCTCGATCGGCGCGACCGTTGCGCGTCGCTGGAACAGTCGCGATTTTATCTGCAGCGGCACGAAAAGGTCGGAACGTGCACCGACAGATTCTGAGCTCCCGAGGAACAAAATACCGCCCGGATTAAGGCTGTAGTGAAACAACGGCAGCAGTTTCTGCTGCAGTTCCTGGGTCAGATAAATCAGCAGATTACGGCAGACAAGGATATCGAGCTTGGTGAAGGGGGGATCCATGATGACATTCTGTGTAGCGAAGGTCACCATCTCCCGAATCTCCTTGCCGACCCGATAGCCGTTCGCCTCTTTGACAAAGAACCGCTGTAACCGTTCGGCAGAGAGGTCTGCGGCAATATTCGCCGGGTAAAATCCCTGACGGCTCCGGTCGATGGCGTCCTGGTCCAGGTCGGTGGCAAAGACCTGCAGTTTGAAATCGACCGGAGATTTGAGCTTGTCCAGCGCTTCTTTGAAAGATATGGCGAGCGAATATGCCTCTTCCCCGGTAGAGCATCCGGTCGACCAGGCACGGAGTATTCGATCCGTCGGGTGGTTGGCCAGAAGCGCCGGGAGAGCCTCTCTTTGCAACTGCTCCCAGGACGCCGGATCCCGAAAGAAGCTGGTCACACCGATCAGTAACTCCTTGAACAGCAGCTCGATCTCCTGGGGATTCTCCTGCAGATAGCGCACGTAGGTGGTGATCTGGTCGATCAGGTGAATCCCCATGCGCCGCTCGATGCGGCGGTAAACGGTGA
>JACUTX010000254.1 GCA_014859615.1 Desulfuromonadales bacterium
CAGGCGCGTCGCTTGATGGAATTTTTCTCAAACACCAGATTTGACAATAACTCAAATCTGACAGGTCAAAGGCTTAAATGCTGCTATCCGCAGATTTACAGGATTTACACAGATTAAAAGAAAAATCGTTGCTTCTAAAATCTGCGTTAATCTGCGCAATCTGCGGATCAAAGTCTTTAAAGCCGTATTACAGCGACCATTGTCATTCCCGAGGCGATTTTTGATCGGGAATCCAGCCTTTTTGTTTGCATTTTGTTTATCTTGCTGATCCTGTTTATTCCAATAAATGTATGATTTTTTTTGATATTATCAGGTTCTGTGCCCACAAAATGAAACCACTGGCCACGACCATCACAAAAATCATGAATGATGTCAGGTCAAAGCAACCCCGGTGATATTCCCGGCAAGGGCATCGTTAAAAGTTAAGGTTTACTCTGTGATTTTGAAGGGAAAGAAAAATGGAAGAAAAAGATTTTCGGCGATTTGAAGAGCTTGTGTCTCGCAAGATGGGGAAATTCAGGGGAGAGATTGGTGCAGACTTTCGTCATCAACTTGGTATTCATCGCGAAGACTTCCGGCACAAGCTCGACCTGGTGGTCGAGGGGCAGCAGATGCTGGCCGAGAAGTTGGATCGCGTTGAGGATAATCTCAAAGGGGAAATGCATAAGGTTGACCAACGTGTGACGGCAATGTCTGCTGACCTGGCCGAGCACCGCCACGATACTGAAGCGCATCGTAAGGGGCGGCGGGTGAGTGAAGGAGAATGAAGCGGCGCAAAAAATTGCTTTTGAATCAAAGGCTTGATTAGCCGCGATGAAAATCTGATAAAATCTGATAGGTTAGAAACTCGGATCTTTGGTTAAATCAAAAAAAACTATGGGTTGTGATTTAAAATTTATCAGATGTTATCAGGATGACTTTTGAATAATTCTGGACAGATTTATATATTGCCGCATTATATTCACAGTGATACCTTTGTCTGGATCCGCATCGTTATTCCCAGTTGTAGTTGAACTCGGCAGGTCGACCCTCAATAAACAAAATATATAACCCTCTCCAAAGAGGTAAAATATGGGCGAAAAGAAGATTGTCATCATTGCCGGACCTAATGGGGCAGGCAAAACGACCTTCGCACAAGAATTTCTGCCGAATGAAGCCGGATGTCCAATCTTCGTTAATGCTGATCTCATTGCCGCCGGGCTCTCTCCATTTTAACCGGAATTTGCTGCTGTGAAGGCTGGCAGATTGATGCTGGAAGAGATCCAGGAGTATTGCCGTCACGGTGAAAGCTTTGCGTTTGAGACGACTCTTGCTGGCAGAACCTACGCGCAAATGATCCCTCACTGGCAAGCGCAAGGTTACCATGTTAAGCTTTTCTTCTTGACTCTCCCGTTAGCTGAAATGGCTATTGCCCGTGTTGCTGAGCGGGTGCGGCAAGGGGGGCATAACGTCCCGGAGCAAGTTATCCGGCGACGGTTTGTCGCAGGTCTTAGCAATTTTGAACGACTGTATAGAGAGAAGGTCGATTCTTGGGTTATTTACGATAATGCCGGTGACGAACCGCAACTTATAGATTGGAGTGAAAAATCATGAATAAGAACGCTATAGAAAATGCAAAAGATCGTGACATGGCCAGTTCATTTGTTGCAATCCGCCGTGCTGCGAAGCGTGCTCGTCAGGTCGCTGTACAGACTGGTACCTCACTGATTGTTCGACAAGGCGAGCAGTTCGATCGAATCACCGTGACGGATTACGATGAGTTACCGAAGCACAACGATTGAACTTTTCGGTTTTTTTCAAGAGGCCTGGCAACGGGCGAGAGACGGTTTAAAGACTTGTCTCACGCGAAGCCACGAATCCACGAAGAACACAAAGAAGGTCAAACGCAACGACCGTTTTTTGTCATTCTCGAGGCGATTTTTGATCGGGAATCCAGATCTTAAAGATTGGAATAGGGGGACATTGTTGCTTGATTGCTTTATGATCCCCAACAACTCTCATCGAGCACAGGGGTCTTACCTGCAAAGCACAGGTTTAATACTCCGCTGCTCGCAGCCTTTACTTTCTGTCGAGAAACTCTCATCTCCGGAAAAGGCTATCGCGGAACCATGTTTCTAAAGCTGGATTCCCGATTAAACCCTCGGGAATGACAACATCTCTTCAATGTACTTAACCGATACTCCAAAATTTTAGGTTGTTGATACCCCGCCGCTTGTGGTGGGTTTTTTCATTGCTGTTTCTCAGCTGGCATGGGCCAGAAGCCTGACCCAATTGGCAATTGGCTGATTCAATTTGACACTGTAGTCAATATTGAGTATATTGAATACGAAATGTGGACAGGAGGATATTCAAAATGGCTCAGACAACATTGACAATCCGACTTAGCGGCGAATTAAGCGATTTTGTCGCGACCAGTGTCGGGGAGTCCGGTTCCTATGAAAATATTAGTGAGTATATCCGGGCTCTTATCAGGCGCGACAAGGAGCGAGTGGATCAGCAGGCATTTGAACGCCTCAAGGCGGAGCTGGCGCTGGCTTTCTCTGCTCCGGAGAGCTCTTATGCACCGCTAACAGCTGCAGATGTTATTAAGCGTAATCAGGACGCACACGATTGATGGCACGGATTCTGTTACTTGATTCAGCTTCTTGTAGAATCGATGAGATTTATCTTTACACCATGAAGCGGTGGGGCGCAGAGCAGGCTGATGCTTATATTAATGGTTTGTTTAATGTCTTTGCCAAGGTAGCCACACATGAAGTTCTGTCCCGTCCGGTACCTGCTGAGTTTGGCGTGTCTGGGTTTTTCTTCAGATATGAAAAGCATTTTGTTTACTGGCGATATTTGAACAGCGGTGATATCGGTATTGTTACAATCCTGCATGAGCGCATGCATCAGATTGGGCGTTTAATGGACGATTTTGGGCTGAAAGATTAGTCTCTGCGACAGGGGGACATTGTTGCTTGATTGCTTTAAGTTGCCGGATCGGACCGGTGCAAATGATAGGTCAAAGGCTTGATTAGCCGCGATGAAAATATGATTAAATTTGACAGGTCAAGGGCTTATCTCACACGAAGCCACGAAGAACACAAAGAAGGTCAAACGCAACGACCGTTTTTTGTCATTCCCGAAGTGTTTTTTGATCGGGAATCCAGATCTCGAAAAAATTAAAAAGGCTGGAATCAAAAGCTTGGTTGGCCGCCGATAAAATCTATCAGGTCTGATAAGTTCTCAATCTCATGGCACCTCAAAGTTTAGCGGGTTGTGCTCCGCTTAACTTAGGCTGCGACTTGACATGTTTAAGCTTTGGCGTCATAGTATGCGCATGATGTGCGCATACGGTGGCGCGTCATGTTTGTGCCAAGAGTGACGATTGGATAACAAGGAGCCTTTATGGGGAATGCAGCACGCAAACAGGCAACGAACCTGAGTATCCGCAGTGACTTGCTGAGCAAAGCAAGGGCCAGAAAGATCAATCTCTCTCAAACCCTTGAAGATAGCCTGGAAGAAATTCTGAAAGATATAGATCGTACGACCTGGATTGAAGAGAATCGAGAGGCGGTGGCAGCGGCGAATCGATTTGTTGACGAGAATGGTTTATG
>JACUTX010000255.1 GCA_014859615.1 Desulfuromonadales bacterium
TGTCTTGAACAGTTCGCCCATAAACTATAAACTCAACCTCCCTCAAACCTAACAGGCGGCCGATGCGTTTTATTCACACCTCCGATATCCACCTCGGCAAGACCTACCGCAACTCGTCCGGCGAGGCGGCGCGCTATGCTGACTTTTTCATCTGTCTCGGCTCGATCGTCGAGGCTGCGATAGATGAAGCGGTCGATGCGGTGCTGATCGGCGGTGATCTGTTTCATATCGGTCAGATCCTGCCGAAAACCTTTGCCAAAACTATTGAGACTTTGCAACCGCTCAGGGATGCCGGGATCCCGTGCATCGCCATCGAGGGGAATCACGACTGGATCCATCGTCGCGACAACATCTCGTGGATGGAGGCGCTCTCTCAAATGGGGTACCTCCGCCTCCTCCGTCCGGCACGAACCGAAGAGGGGGGGTATCGATTCGACCCGTTTGATGTTGAAACCGGCAGCGGCGGGCACGTGCAGATCGGAGACTGCAACATCTACGGTCTCGGCTACATCGGCGCCCAGGCCGGGAGTCATGTGGAGCGGATCTGCGCGGCGGTGACGACCGATAACAATCTGCTCTTGTTTCATGTCGGGATCTGGAGCTTTTCGCCGGTCGAGATCGGCAATATGAAGCTCGACGAGGCGCATCCGCTCGCCAAAAAGTTTGACTATGTTGCCCTCGGTCACGGGCACAAGCCGTATGTCATCGCGACTCCCTCAGGGCAAGAATACGCCTTCAACCCCGGTGCGCCGGAGCGGGTTAATTTCGGCGAGGAGAAGTACGATAAAGGGTACTATCTGGTGACGGTGGAAGCGGGGAGCGTTGCGACCGAGTTCAGGCCGACGTCGCCGCGGCCGATGTATGTCGAGACGATTGAACTCGAAGGGGCGCAGAATGCCGAGCAGGCGCTCGAACGATTCCGCGAACAGCTGCTGATTAAGGTCGATGTTGCGCCGGACAAGCGTCAGCCTCTGTTGGAGTTGAAATTGACTGGCAAAGTCGGTTTTCATCCATTTGAACTTGGGCGTGAACGGTTACATCTGGCACTTGAAGAGGTGGCAAATCCCCTGCATGTAGAGATCAAAAATCATCTCTCTCTGGTCAGCAGTGTCGGTGCGTCGGAAGGGCTTAAAAAGAGCCTGGCCGAAATCGAGCAGGAGGTGCTGCGCGAGCTGATCGGCAGTGGCAGTGACTACCAGGGGAGTGAGGATGAACTGGTGCGACTCTCAATGGTGTTGCGTGACGCGGTGCAAAAAGGCGACATCGACGGCGACGAGCTGTTGGCGCTGTTCGACGGGGAGGGGGAGTAGCGATGCAGATCCTCTCCATCCATCTGAAAAATATCAAGTCGCACCGCGAACTCGACCTGGACTTCGCGCCCGGCATCAATGTCCTCTCTGGTGCCAACGGCGTCGGCAAGAGCACGATCTTTGAGTCGATCGGTTACGCGCTGTTTGGAGTCGATGCACAGAGCTTTGTCGGCAATGTCGACCGCTTCATAACCAGCGGTGCCAAGCGGGGGGAGATCGCGGTTGTCTTTCTGATTGACGAAGACCGCTACCGCGTCAGTCGCACGGTCGGCACCCCTGCCAAGTGGCTGCTGGCAAAAGAGGTGGCGGGCGATTTCGAGGTTGAGGAACACAAGGACGCAAAGGAGACCGAAGGCCGCCTGAAGGAGTTGCTCGGGCTCGACAACGGGCGTTCGCTGGCCGAACAGTTCGAGCTGGTGATCGGGCCGTTTCAGAACGAGTTTCTCGGACCCTTCGTCATCAAGCAGGCAACCAGGCGGCGCGATAAGTTTGACGAGATCCTCGGCATTGACGCCTGGCGCAAAACCTACACCGAGACCAAGGTGCTGGTCAGTACCATCAGGGGCAGGGTCGATGCCCTCCATAGCGCCATCGCTCCGCTCAAGGATCAGGTGGCGGTATTACCCGAGCGGCGCGAGGCGTACAAGGATGGCCAACAGCAGCTGGCGCAGACCGAACAGGAATTGACCGAGAAGAGTGCGGGGCTCAAGTCGTTGGAAGCCCAACTCAGTGCGAGCGATCAGCGCGAGCAGGCGGTTCAGGAACTTACGGTCGCGATCAACGCCCTTAAAGAGCGTATCGGGAACGGCAGGGAGAAGATCAGTCGCCAGAAGACCCTGATTGACGAGGCTGAAAAGTCGCAAAAGATCGTGGCTGCGAACAGCGCCGGCAAGCAGGCCTTCGAGCAGGCCGAGCAGCGCCTCGCCGAGCTGCGCGAGCAGGTGAAGACGCAGCGCCAGCTGGAGCAGGAGGTCGCCGCTCTCGACAAACAGGTTACCGCAATGGTGGAGCGCCATGCTTCGGAGGAACGGGCGATTGCGCTGGCGGTTAAAGAGCTGCAGGCCGAGGAGCAGGATCTGGCCGAGAGGCGTAAGGCGCTGACTGTTGATGGAAAGTTGCAACAGCTGGCGGCGCGACTGCCAAAGATTCGCAAATCGATGGATGATGTCCGTGATCAGATCGGCCGGCTCGATGGTCGCCGCGCCGGATTGGAGGAAGGGAGTCGTAAACTCGCCGAGGGGGTCTGTCCATTCTTCCAGGAACCGTGTCTGAATATTGCCGAAAAGCCGCCGGGGGATGTTTTCTCCGCCAAGTTGACCGAACTCGAAGCCGAACGAAATCGGTTAAAGGCAGAGCAGGATCGCCTTTCTCAGGAAGAGGGCGCATCGACTCGGGCGAGCGAGCAGCTCAATGCCTTTGCTGTGCAGCTCAAGGGGCTTGAAGAGCAGGCGATTAAGTTGAAGACCAAGCTCAAGGCGAACGCAGAACGTGCCAGCGGGCTGGAGACACTGCAGAAGGATCAGTCGACCGTGCAACAGCAGCTGGACGAGAAGCAGACGGCGCTCAAGAGTTTCAACACCCTGCTGGCCGATATCGATGCCTGTGAGGCGCTGAAAACAGAGCACCAGACCGCCCGCGATCTTTTTGTCGCCAACCAGGAGCAGGCGGCCAAGCTGGAGGAGCGGCAGGCGGAGCTGGTTAAGTATGAGCAGCTTCTTGCCCGTTATCAGGGGGAACTTGCCGGCAAAGAGGCGCAGCTGGTAACAGCGAGTAAGGAGTACGATGCCGGCCAGCACCAGACCCAGCGCGAGCAGAAGGATCTGCTTAATCTCGAAGTCGGTGCCCTGGGGCAGAAGGTGACAGGCCTTAAGGCCGATGTTGTCCGTTTGGCCGGCGAGATCGACAAGCTCAGGCAGATCGAGCAGGAGATCGTGGCCAGGCAGGCGAAGATCAAAGCCTACGGCGAGAAAGAGGAGCTGGTCAAGTTTCTGCGCAACCGGGTGTTTAACAGGGTTTCGGTCTACCTGTCGGAACGCTTCCGTGAGGAGATCAGCCAGAGGGCCAATCACCTCTACCGGATCATCGCAGAAGTCGACGAGGAGCTCGCCTGGGGTGACAATTACCGCATCGTGCTGCGCGACATGGTTGATGGTAAACTGCGTGAGCGCGAAGACGATCAGCTCTCCGGCGGCCAGACCATGAGCGCGGTGGTCGCCCTGCGACTGGCAATGCTGCAGACGATCGGGGCGCGGATCGCCTTTTTTGACGAGCCGACCTCCAATCTCGA
>JACUTX010000256.1 GCA_014859615.1 Desulfuromonadales bacterium
ATCAGCATCTCCGGGCGGGTGTTTTTCCCCCGTATCCCTGACATCATCCGGCTTCGAGTGGCCGGATCAACAACATCAGCCATTTACACTCAGGACAGGTGCTTCAACAGGCCAGATTTTTCCGTTATATGAAATAGTGGCAACAAGGTTACCGTTTTGCATAACATTGCCTGCCCCACCACACCAGTTGCCACCACCAAGATTCCAGTGTTCGATGTATTTCCGACAAACAACAGAAGCCTCCTCAAGACTGGCAACCCATCTCCTGCTTGAAGGACTTTGCGGAGCTGATTGTCCATAATCCGGATTTTCTGTAGAACACAAAACAACCTCATACTTGCCGATTCGGTCTTTTTTCAATTCAAGTATATGCGGGGTCATAATTCTCGCCACCTCCTTGACTACGGGTGAAACTACTGAATTTCCAAACTGTTTATACGCTCTGGTATCTGAAACGGGAATGACAAAGCTGTCAGGAAAACCCATCAGTCTCGCACATTCACGAGGAGTCAATCTCCGTGGATTTTTCCCTTTACCACGATCAATGAGGATTTCGCTACCATCTTTGTAGTAGCGGGCGGAGAGTGTTCGTGCCGTATCATTTCTACCCACCAAACCAAAACCGAAACCATTTCCTGCTGCCTTGTGTTTAGCTGCATAATTTTGCAAGTAAAGCCAAAGTTTGTCGGAAAGAATATATTTCTTGTCGACCTTGTTTTCCGGCTCAAGAATATCGTTGAGAGTCTTTGCTTTTGGTCCAGGGTGCTGGAAGTCATCCCAGGTAAAATCAGTGTTGCCATCGAAACCGACAATAAAAATCCGCTCACGATGTTGCGGGACAAAACCCTTGGCGTCGATGACTTTGTAGTCAACCTTGTACCCCAAGTCTTTAGTTAAAGTATCCATGATCACACGAAAAGTGTTCCCCTTATCATGCCGCTCAAGATTTTTAACATTTTCAAGTAAAAATGCCGGGGGGCGGAGTTCCTCAAGGAAAGACGCTACGTGAAAAAAGAGGTTTCCCTGTTCTTTGCAGGCAAATCCATGCGGACGTCCAAGAGCATTTTTTTTACTGACACCGGCAATCGAAAAAGGTTGGCAGGGGAAACCAGCCACCAGTAAATCTGGTGCAACAGGAACATGCTTGCGAACATCTCCAACAATTACATTTATATCGCCAGCAAGCTCATGATCGACACAAAAATTGGCAAGATAAGTTTTCTGGCAGTAAGTATCCCACTCGCTGGTAAAGATGCACTCGCCACCATGTTCTTCAAAAGCCATGCGCAAACCGCCAATTCCGGCAAACAGATCGATGAACGAAAAGTCGGAATGTTGCTTGTGTTTGGCAAAAAACTGTAATGCCATCTGCTCCAGAACCAGAAATTCACTACGGGAGATACCGGTTTGACCAGCCTCCCAACGCCTCACTGTACGAGTAGAAACATCGAGAGTTTCTGCAACCTTGTCGTATCCATGAATGCCGATAACTTTTTTTACTGTCCAGATTACTTCATCTTCCATATATTGCTCCTCTGGGAATTTTTTTGACAATATGTCAAATTAATTACCTTGTCAAGGAGCTTTTCCTGGTTAATACGACATTATAAAACAGAGAATAAAAAAAACCGCCTGACCAGTTTCAACCCGGCACAGACGGCTACAAATCAAAATTTAAATTGTCCCCACTCCAAACAAACCCATCACAAAACCCCTTTGTAAAATCAATTGAGTCAATCTACAGGATATAGCTCGAAACATAAAGAACTATCCCGATTTTAATCGAGCAGATCAGGCTGTTGCAAAAAGTCGTCATCCTCGTGAAAACGGGAATCCACTTTTTAAAATCATGGATCCCCGATAGAATCTTTCGGGGATGACGGCAACGCAATTTTCTGGAGTATTCAAAAGGCTCAGAGCGTTAAATATCTACTTTTCTATTCACACCCCACCCGATATTCGACCGGAATCACAATATCCTGCTTCACCCCTTGCGCCTGCGCAAACAGCTCCCCAGCCTTCCCACACTCACCCTGCAGCGCAAAAATAGTGCCGAGCAGCAGCTACCGCGCTCATTTCCAAGTCAAACCGCAAAGCAACCAACAAATTGTAGAAAAATGTAGCTTTTTGTTGAAATTCGGAAATTCCGAATTTCTTTACTGTCCCCGGACTTCAACCATCATTTAAGAACGAACAAAGGCCAGCAATGGTCCATAGTCGTGACGATCTGCGGCTTGTAAGGCCTCAATATAACAACGGCGACACTCGCCGGCATTGGTCAGATTCTCTTCCCCCCAACTGAATCGTTCCCGGCCAAGCAGATGCACCAGAACAACATCAGCCATCAATCGTGCATGACGGCCATTACCGTTGGAGAAGGCGTGGATCGCGACCAGCCGATGATGAAACCTGGCGGCTATCTCGTCGGGGGGAAAGGCTTTGTAATCCAGCCAACCACTGACATCCAGAAACAACTGATGTAGAGCCACCGGGATCTGAATCCATTCAATACCGATATTTTTTTGGCTGCACCGGAACACACCCGCCCAGCGCCAAACTGTTCCAAACATCTTCTTATGCAGATTACGCGCATATTTCTCGGTCAAGATATCTTTTTGCTTGCGCCTGAGAACAAACTCTTCTGCCTCGGAGATATTCTCCTGTTCCCAGCGATCAAGTTCGGCCCGCGTGCGGATGTGCGGCAACAAAAGACCTTGCGCTTCATCGAGATCGAGCGGTGTCGCCCCATCGGGGTAATCAAAATTCATGATTTATCAGACCAAAAATCGTGCGGGAGGTTGCGTATCAGCTCTTGTACTTTATCTTCGAGCATCTTTTGCTGTTCATCGGCCGACACCGCCTGGTCCTCCAGAAGCATGGTGTGCGACGTCCGAGAGAGACGTTTACCCGCAACCTTCCTGGCTTGCTGCAAAATGATATCATCCAGACTACTACGCGGAACTACGGCGTAGACAAACAGACAGTCCAGCGCTTCTGCGGCTTGACGCATCGACTTCAGCGTCAGGGCACCTGAAATCTCATCCTTTTCGAGCTGCACGATACGTGGCTGACTGACTCCCAGCCGTTCTCCCAGCTCCTTGCCGGACAGGCCCAACGCTTCACGAATAGCACGCAACCACCCTTTGACAGGCGGTTGCAACGTTTTAAGATTGCTGAGTTGTGCAAAAGTTTTGTCGAGCTGATTCCGCATGGTGCGGCGATGTTTCGGCTGCATATATAATCCCAATGTTATTTTATTTTGATAATTTATAACATAAAGATTATATAAATCAATACATAAATAATGAATAAGTTATATTTAGCCTTGCTTAATTGGCCGTGGATACAATCTGATCAGATCTGAGAGGTCAAAAGCAAGGCGTCTCTCGCAGAGCCGCGAAGAACGCAAAGAGAGTCAAATACTGGACCCCCGATAGAGTCATTCGGGGATGACAGGTCAAAGGTGAGGCCTCTCTCGCAGGGCACGCAGAGGCCTCAGAGAGAGGCAAAAACAATGACTATTGTTGTCGTGTTGATTCCCACATTAATCGGACTTCCATTGTCTGATTATTTGGAACCATTC
>JACUTX010000257.1 GCA_014859615.1 Desulfuromonadales bacterium
GTGATTGAGGCCGCCGCCGTTCTTGCCGACGCAGCCGCAGAGCATCAGGGCGACGATCCCGGCGCGGTAGGTGAGATTGGCGTGGTACCAGTGATTGATCCCGGCGCCGATAATGATCGAACACTTCCCTTCGGTCATCTCGGCGGTCGAAGCCCATTCCCGGGCAAACTGGATGACATTGGCGCGATCGATCCCGGTGAATTTCTCCTGCCAGGCCGGGGTATAGGGGCTGTTTTCAGCATCGTAATCTTGCGGGTAATCACCGACCAGGCCGCGATCGACCCCGAACTGGGCCATCAGCAGGTCGTAGACGGTGGTGACCGGGACTCGCCCTTTGCTGGTTTCCAGGTAGCGAACCGGCACGCCGCGCTGCACCGCTTTCCCCTCGGCGAAATCGTCAAAATCGACCGGCAGCACCTCCCCCTCGACCTCCAGCAAGGAGAGCGCCGGATCGAGCGCTGTGCCGTCCTGACCGTCCTTCATCTGCAGGTTCCACTCCCCCTTTTTCTCCTGCCAGCGAAAGCCGAGAGTTCCGAGCGGCATCCGCGGCGCCTGGCTGGTTTCATCCCAGACCAGATACTTGAAACCGCCGTTCTCCTCACTACTGTAACGCTTGAGTTCACTCGCGCGCGCCATCCTCCCCGCGCTGTAGACACCGTTTTTCTCCTCCAGTTCGATCAGAAACGGGGTGTCGGTGTAGCGTTTGAGATAGTCCATGAAGTAGGGCGTTTTGGCTTTGTGATGAAATTCACTGAGAATGACATGATTGACCGCCATCCAGAAGGCGCCGTCCTGTCCGGCGTGGGCCGGCAGCCACCAGTCGGCGTGTTTTGAGGTGATGTTGAAATCGGGGGAGAGGACCGTCACCTTGGTGCCGTTGTGGCGGGCTTCGGTCAAAAAATGCGCGTCCGGCGTCCGGGTCATATCCGGATTGGAGCCCATAACGGCGATATATTTACTGTTGTACCAGTCGGCGCTCTCGGCGACGTCGGTCTGCTCCCCCCAGATTTCAGGGGCGGCATTCGGCAGGTCACAATACCAATCGTAAAAACTGAGGTTGGCCCCTCCCATCAGCTGCATGAACCGCGACCCGCCGGCAAAGCTGAGCATCGACATCGCCGGGATCGGCGAAAATCCGACCAGGCGGTCGGCCCCATACTTCTTGATGGTATAGAGAGAAGAAGCGGCGATGATCTCTTCGGCTTCGTCCCAGCTGGAACGCCGGAATCCCCCCTTCCCTCGCGCCTGCTGATAGCTCTTGCGCTTCGCCTCGTCTTCCATAATCGAAGCCCAGGCTTTTAACGGATCGCCATGTTCGGCCTTCGCCTCGCGCCAGAGATCGGACAGAACCCCGCGCAGGTAGGGATATTTGATGCGCAAAGGACTGTAGAGATACCAGGAGAAGGAGATCCCGCGCTGACAGCCACGCGGCTCGTAAGGGGGGAGCCCCGCTTCCAGTTCGGGATAATCGGTCGCCTGCAGCTCCCAGCCGACGATCCCATCCTTGACATGCACATTCCAGGAACAGCTCCCGGTGCAGTTGACCCCATGCGTACTGCGAACCACCTTGTCGCACTGATTCCGATTCCGGTAGAACTCTTCCCACTTACGCGACTTGGGATCGACAATATCCTTGATCCAGCTCATACTCTCTCTCCCTTCAGATTCCGGGTCCGTTCAACCAGCGGCCGCCGTACACCTTGCAGCCGCCGCCAACCAAGTGCCCCGATTAATATCATCAACAGAGCGGTAACGAGAATCACGTGCAGCACAAAGTTTGACCCGATGTCGGGTGCCGTGCCGGTTGCAACCGAACTGAAAAAAGCGAGCAGGTCTGATTGCTCATTCTCGGTCAAAGGGCGGCTGGCATAAATCGCCACCATACTCTCAAAAGAGAGGTCACCCAGCACACCGGCGACCCCCTCTTCACCATAGTTCTCAAACAAGGAGGTCAGATCCGGACCATAATTGGCCCCGGCGGCAAGGCCGAGCTCATGTCCAAAGATGCCATGACAAGCAAGACACGGAGCCCCGCCCGCAGAAAAGCTGATCGTACCGACATAGAGCGATTCACCTCGTTGCGGATCTCCAGGCAGAGCCCAACTCAGACTTGCAGAGAAGATAAGCAGTGTGGCAAGCAGCGACAAACGGATCAAAACCTGTTTCGTCATGAGATCTACCTCGTCAAGGGGGGAGCACCGAAATGTTCAATGGCCCGTTTTTTTAACCGGCAAGCTATATATAGAGCCTCGGTTAAAAATGAAAAGAGTGAACATTAGGAGCTTTTAAACAATACTTGAGTGTTTAATTTTTTCCAGTTGCGAGCAATTTAAAACATTGTTTGTATTCAGGAATTGATCTGGGTCAAAAAAAGGAAATATTTATAAGGGTGGATTAATAGAGAATAGAAGGGGGCCGCAGGTTTGCGGGTTTGTGCAGGTTTTGGAACGTGATAAATTTACTTAAACAGATATGAACTACTCCGCAGCAAGCTACGGGGTATCAACAGCCTGCAACCTTTACCAAAAATCGCGCAGCAAGCTGCAGGAATTCGACCCTACTTTTGATTAAAAAAGTCGAAAGAGTCTCAAGATTTAAGAAGTGTTGGATTGACATCTAACTGTTTTCAGTGCGAACTGAGAGTGTAGCAAATGCCCATAAGTCAAGCGCGAGTACCGGCCATTACCCCTCTACTTTTCACACCAATTCAAAAACTTACACATTCGAGTCTTAAGCACTCTACGATAGTTTGAGATGCGGTCCTATGTGACCTACATAAATGTGTTTTTTTTTATTATCGGGAAAGAAATGAAGCCGGTAACCGTTACTGAGTTTTACATGGTTTTCAAAAAACTCTTTCCGACCTTCCGGCAGCCAGAACACTCGTTGCCTCTTTAAACGCGGGTCTCTCATCACGGTATCTGACTCGCCACTCACTTTATGATTCAGCCCAACCTCCCGCAGGAGTTCATGGCGATAACTGTCATATGTTTCATCCGCCCATTTTTCACAAAATAAGTTCAGGCTTGAGAGTGATTCCTTTACCTGCTCCAAAATCGTTTTGCTGGCAGACCATTGATTGAGTTGCTGAGGGGCAGTTCCACAGAAAGTGAGATTGGGAAAGAGTCGTTCCTGCTTTTCTAAAAGTTCCTTGCCGGATTTGACTAATGAATTACGTTGCTGGCGAAGGGCGACAGCTTCATTTTCAAAACTTTCCGAAGAATAGAAATTCAAAATATTGAGTAGTTGACTTACAATTTCTCCTGCCTCATCGAGGGTTTCAACTGTAACCTGCAAGGGGGAGGTGAGCCAAGGGGCATGAGTTGGCAGGCTGGCAAGGGGTGCTTCATGCCAAGCGGCAGCGTGGAGAGCTGAGAATGACGAATCATCGTTAAATCTTACATCAAAAAAGTCAACACTGTCCTCAATATCCTCAATATCCTCTATGCTGAAAAACGGCTGCTTGGTGGCTATACTTCGAAAAGCTCTGACAATGTCAAGGTTTTCATTATGTTGGTTTTTTCGTAACTATTCAGTATCTACGCTGAGCAGAGCAGAATGAAGGATGAGCGCATT
>JACUTX010000258.1 GCA_014859615.1 Desulfuromonadales bacterium
ATGAATCGTGTAGAGTGTGAAAAATGTCTGAAAAACGTCATATAACGCGCGCCGTCGGATCACTCGGTTCGGCGACCCTTGTCAGTCGTATTGCCGGCCTGGTGCGTGATATGGTGATTGCCAGCCAGTTCGGCGCCGGCTTGCTGACCGATGCTTTTTTCATGGCTTTTACCCTGCCGAATCTGTTGCGGCGTTTTTTTGCCGAAGGATCATTGACAGCGGCTTTTGTTCCGACCTATACAGAAGTTTTTCATACTCAGGGGGAAGCTGAAGCGCGGCGGGTCGCCACAATCTGCTGGACGCTTCTTCTTCTGGTGATGTTCGGGGTGACCATCGTCGGGATGCTCGCCTCACCGCTGATCGTCAAGGGGATCGGTTACGGTTTTCAGGGAATCCCCGGAAAACTTGAATTGACCACCACTCTGACCCGGGTGATGTTTCCGTTTATTCTGTTTGTCAGTCTGCTGTCGCTTGTCACCGGTATCCTCAATGTCAGGGGGCACTATTTTCTCCCCGCTTTTTCCCCGGTTTTTCTCAATTTATCGATGATCGGCTGTACTCTGCTCCTCTCCTCCCAGTTTGAAATTCCGATTATGGCTCTGGCGATCGGGGTTTTGCTTGGGGGTCTGCTGCAACTCGGCATGCAGTTTCCACTTCTGTTTAGTCTCGGTTATCGCCCGTCATTCAACTGGTCGTTTCGCCATCCGGCAGTCGTTCGCATCACCCGTCTGATGCTCCCGGGTATTGCCGGTGTCGCCATTTATCAGATCAATATTGTTGTCTCTCGACTTCTCGCCTCTTTTTTGCCGCAGGGGAGCGTCTCCTATCTCTATTATGGACAACGACTGTTCGAGTTCCCGCAGGGGATTGTCATTGCCTCTCTGGCGCAGGCACTCCTGCCGGCAATGAGCCGGCAGATGACCGCCAATGATACAGCAGGATTTAAAGATTCTCTGCGGTTTTCATTTGAAGTGCTGTTGTTGTTGATTCTCCCTGCGACCATCGGCCTGATTCTCTTCGCTGTGCCTGTTTACAGCCTCTTTTTTATGTCCGGTCAATTTTCATTTGATGCCGTCTCTCAATCTTCTTATGCGCTGATGGCTTATGCCCCCGGCCTTCTGTTTGTCGGTGTGAGCCGGGTGGTTGTCCCCGCATTCTATTCCCTCAAAGACACCCGCACACCGGTTTGGATCTCTTTTTGGACCCTGATTGTGAATCTTCTGGCCGGTATCGTTCTGATGCAGCGGTTCAGCCATGTCGGACTCGCCATTGCTTTAACGATCGCCTCACTGTTCAATGCTCTTGTTTTAATCTTTCTTCTGCGGCGACGGATCGGAACTCTTTCTCTGGGATCGCTGACCGGATCGTTCGTACGGATTCTGCCGGGACTGATCCTGATGGCGCTTGTGACCCGGACCGTGCTCGCATTTGGTGACTGGGAGAACCCTTTATACAAACTGCAGAACAGTCTGATTCTGACCGCTGCCATTCTGCTCGGCGGGATCGTCTATCTCGCGACCTGTCGCCTGTTCGGTGTCGCTATCCTTTCTGAACTGCGCGAACTGGTGCGACGCAAACAGAGGCGCGAATGATGAGTCGATCGACTGATCTGAACTCACCCCTCGGCAGACTGCGGATTGACTTTTGCGGCGACGGGAAAATTCGCAGCTTAACGCTCTGCGCCGCGAATGAACCATCATTATCACTGGCTAGCGGTCAGAAAGAGACGGAACTGCTTTTGGCTGAACAACAGCTTGTCGATTATTTTCAGGGACGATTGCAAACATTTGATCTACCGATCGATTTTTCAGATTACTCGCCGTTTGCCGTAAAAATATTACAGACCTTACAGACAATCCCTTTTGGAACGACGATCAGTTATGGTCAATTAGCGGCTCTGTCGGGACACGCAGGCGCTGCACGGGCCGTGGGGCGCGTGGTCGGAGCCAACCGGACCCCGCTATTGATTCCGTGTCATCGGGTGATCGGTAGCCGCGGTGATCTGGTCGGCTATTCGGCAACCGGCGGGTTGTTAACGAAGCGCTGGCTGCTGCGGTTTGAAGAAAAGAGTCTAAAAAAAGGCGGGAAGGGGGTTAAGTGTTGAGGGTGCCAGTCTGACGCAACGCTTCGTACAGAATAATCCCGGCGGCAGTGGATAGATTGAGACTGCGAACGGCATCGTTAAATATCGGAATCCTGATTGTGCACCCGGCGTTCTCTTTTAACAAGCTCTCCGGCAACCCTTTGGTCTCCTTGCCGAAAACCAGAAAATCTCCCGGCAGGTAGTCGACAGCCGTATACCCCCTGGCCGCTTTTTTTGAGGTGTACCAGAAACGCCCGTCGGGGTACGTGCTGTTCAACTCTTCGAGTGAATTCCACCTCTGCACCTGAACATGCGGCCAGTAGTCGAGCCCGGCCCGTTTCAGATGTTTGTCGTCGATGGAGAACCCGAGCTTTCCCACCAGATGCAGATGCGTGCCGGTCGCAGCACAGAGTCGAGCAATATTGCCGGTATTCGGCGGGATTTCGGGTTCAATCAGAACGATATGGAACGGGCGGTCTGCGTTCATATCAGGAGACTCGCCAACGGCGGTGCACCCAGAACCATTGACTCGGTTCCTTGCGCACGGCGGCCTCGATCTTTTCGGTCAAAAGAGCGGTGTTGGCCATTACGTTCTCTTCTGTTATCTCATTATCAAACAGAATCACTTCGCCAATTTCGACCCGATAATTCAGATCATCCGTGCGAAAAAAGAAGACCGGAATGACCGGAATCTGTCGTTTCATGGCGATCTGGGTGATGATTGGCGTGGTCCAGGCCAGGCGTCCAAAATAAGGGACCTGGACGGAGGCTTTGGGGGTCATATGATGATCGATCAGGACGCCGACCGCACGTTTATCACTGAGTGATTTGACCACCCGCCGGGCGCCGTGCTTGGCGTCGATCACTTGACAGCCGGCATGTTCGCGCATCCGTCGAAAGTAGCGATCGACGTACGGATTCTTCGCTTTTTTGGCGACGCCGTCGAGGAAGACTCCGACCTGCGGAAAGAAAAACGCGCCGACTTCCCAGAAACCGAGATGGGCACTAGCGATTAAAATACCCCGGTTCATCGCTTTTGCTTTTTCCAGGTTTTCCATCCCTTCAACCTTGAAATAGCGTTTCAGATCCCGCTCACTGTTCAGCTTGTCGAGGCGAATCATCTCCGCCGCGCTGATGCCGAGATGCCGAAACATTCTGGCACAGATCGCAGCAATCTCCGCCTCTTCTTTCTCCGGGTAAGCGAGCCGCAGGTTCTTCATCGCTGTTCGTTTTCGTCTCGGCAAAATGTGGGGGGCAATTCGTCCGATCTGTTCACCGGTTCGAAGTGCCAGCGTGCGCGGCAGCAGCCGAAAGAGAGCGGCAAGGGGGAGAAACAGCAGGTATTCAAAAATATTTTTAAGGGTGCGATCAGCCATAGGTTTGATAATTCCGTTGCGATCGAAAAGACGAGACCTTAGCATGATTGTCTGTTGCGGGCAATAAAAAGGGGACGGTAACAGAGTCGATTCAGATCTCTGAA
>JACUTX010000259.1 GCA_014859615.1 Desulfuromonadales bacterium
CCTTTTCCGGCAGCGAGAGCTCAAACTTTCTGTTTGTGATCGATATGGTGCAGATGAAGTGATCGATCCACTTTACATGATGGCGTTGACGACCGGACTGCTCGGCGCCGGTCACTGCATCGGCATGTGCGGCGGGATTGTTGCGGCCTTGTCTATTTCAAGTGCAGGGCAGCGGGGCGGTTTTCTTTTTCATCTCCTCTACAACCTTGGCCGGACGGCAACCTATACTCTGATCGGCTTTCTGGTCGGTTGGCTCGGTTCGGCTATCGCATATTCAGACGCTTTTCGTGACGTTTCACGGGTGATTCTGGTCGGGTCTGATCTCTTTATTATTCTGGTTGGTCTCGGTACCGCCGGTCTGTTCAGCTTTGTCAATGTCATGGACCTTGAATTTTCTGGCCCGATCAACTTTCTGACCAAGGCAGTTGCCTCTTTGCGCAAGCTGCCGCCCGGCATCGCGGCGTTGCCGATCGGCATCTTTATGGGTTTTATCCCCTGCGGATTCTTGTACGCCATGGCGATCACCGCCGCCCAGAGTGCCGATCCGGTAACCGGAGCGCTTGTTATGCTCGCCTTCGGAGTCGGCACAGCCCCCTCTCTGTTTCTGTTCGGTCTGGCGACGCAGTGGCTCGGGACAAAAGCGCGTCTCTGGATGATGCGCGGAGCTGGCGGGATGGTGGCGTTGATGGGGTGTTTCAATCTGTTCAAGCATCTGCGGATGATGGGTCTGTTTTGATCTGACAATCGTTTTTTTTGCTAAATGGCTGGTAACTTGATAACCCCGGAAGGACGGGGGATCCATGGCTTTAAAAGCTGGATTCCCGATTACCCCCTCGGGAATGACAGAAAATTATTTGTCTTTAAAAGCCTTTACAGCCCGACAGCCTTTAAGGCTTTTGTGTTACAGCGCATCTGCATAAAAAGAGGTTGTCATCTCCGAATGCATTAATCAAAAGATCCAGTCTTTGGATTTTTAAGATCTGGATTCCCGATCAAAATCGTTTCGGGAATGACAACCTGAAACCTTCTCTCGCCCGTTCACTGCGTTTACTCAAGCCGCAAAGACACGAAGAAAAACATTTAAATCAGGGGGCTATTTGTTCAGTAAAAAGGCCTGCAGCGATTGCTGCAGGCTCTTTTTGGCAGTTCGTCTTTTGCCGTCAATTCTATTCCAGAATTCGCTCCAATCGTTCAAGGTCGTTGATCACCCGCCATTGTCCTTGACCCAGTTCGACCTTTTTCTTCCAGTCTTCCATTCTGGTCATATATTTGCGCGGATCGATGATATCGCCGCGCAGCTTGGTGACATTGAGGGCAACGACTTCTATTCCGCTCAGTTGCAGCGGAATATCACGCTTGTACCCTTTGGCAAGTTCTTCCTCCATATCGGAAAAGACCAGAATGATTTTGCGACCGGAACCGGCCTCATAAAGAAAATCGGCAGCCTGCAGAATCCCGCCGGTGATGTCGGTGTAAGCGGCTCCCTTGACCTCTTTGACAAAGGTGTCGATGTTCTGTTTGAATTCCCTCTTCTGCTGATTCGAGACTGATGGACGGCCATCGAAAGTCGTCTTTTGAATGATATCTTTTTCACTGAAGCTGCCGGTATCGATCCGGGCCACCGCCAGTGAATCTCCCGGCTGCAACGTGCCGAGCAGGTAGTTGATAATCGAAGCCGCTTTTTCGAGCTCCTGGGTGTATGTCCCGGAGGTATCGAGCAGCATATAGACCGCTTTGGAGTGGCTGGTGGTGTCGGTACAGCTGGTCGTGAGCAACAGCAGTCCGATCAGGATGGAGAAGATCACCCTTTTCATGGGAGGACCTCCTTTTGCGGAATAGTGTTCTTCTCATCAGTCGGGCTCTTTCTGGTCTTTTCCTCGATCCAGATAGCCGGGAAGATCAGAAGATCATAGATGGCGACCAGCGCTTTGCCGAGATGGTTGATAATGTTGCCGGTCAACCGGAGCAGAAACGCTCCGATACGGAGAACGGAGCCGATGGTCAGGCCGATCACAGTCCGTGAAGAGTGAACGAATGATTCGAGCGGAATCGCTACAAAGGTGAGCGCAAACGGGAGAACAAAGCCGAGAACCATCTGTCCGGCGGTCGGAATAATACTGGAAATCTGCCCGGCTGCAACTTCGGCCCCTGACAACGATTGCCGTAGCGCCTGCAGATCGGCTGCGATCTGATCACGCATGAAGGCGAGAGCGGATTCAACACCCGCCAGTGTAAACAGAAGGGCGAAAGAGATCCAGATCATCTTCCGCCGCATCCGGTCGTCGAGCTGACCGATGACCGGAAAGAGGTGGGTGATGCGCAACGATTCCATCAAAAAGAGCCCCATCGATATTTCGACCAGAATGATCACCAGGGCGGCGACGTCCGATATCTTGAAGTTGCCGATGTAGCTCCCGCCTCCGACCATCTCCGACATCGGCAGGGCGATCAGGTTGAAGTTGATAATAGCGCCGCCGATCGCGATCACCATAACGAGACCGGAGATGAAAAACTGGGTCAGGGATGACGAGGAGAGACGGCGCTCCGCATCGTCGGCTCCGGCCCGGATCTTCTCATACTCATCCATCTTGGCCGTGATCAGCTCCGAACGCTCGTGCAGTCCGGTAATGGTTTTGCCGACATGGTCCAGCGTTTCACCGAGTTTGCGCCAGAACGGCATCATCTTGTTCAAAAGGGCGTGACGTTTCTGGCTCGATTTGCGGTAATCATCCATAGCCGATTTGTGATGTCGGTCGAGGGTTTTGTTGATTTCACCGAGGATTTCGGCGACTCCGCCATCGCTGTTCGGAACCTGGGCGACCGCCTCGATAGCTGAAATCCAGGCTGGCGGTGAGGGGGGGACTTCCGTGCTCTGCTGATAATCTTCATCAATGCGGGTGATCAGGTCAGACATATTGCGGTGAAAAGCCGGATAGGTCTGCAGGTCGCGCTTGACGACGGCGTCGACCCTCTGGAACTCGCGTTCCAGCCCTTTTTCAATATCGACCGCTCCTGCCGCAAGCAGCACTTCGCGGTTGCGCTGCTTCAGTTTTTTTTCAGCCAGAAGAAGCGATTTCGACATCAGTCGCAGCGCTTGTGAAGTGATCCGGGTGAACGAGCGGATCATGCGGTGCGCCTGATGGCGGGCCAGATAGAGCAAGATTAACAACAGGAACAGAAGTATCGGGTAGGTCGTAAACGGATTACTCTCAATCAGTGTCATCAGCGACATAAATCCTCCATGCGTCGAGCAGGTTAAAAAATCTGTCTGACCTGCAATAAAATTGGAAAACAATTTGGTAATATATTCAGCCTCTCAGCTCAAGCCACATGCTGTTACTAAACGGCTGAATCGTTAGCAAATGCGAAAAGAGTGCCATTCCCGAGAGCGTAATCGGTAATGCAGTTTTTAAAACCATGGATCCTTTGATAGAATCATTATCGGGATGACTTCTTATACGTCTAAATAGGACTGAATCGTTACATGAAATTCACAGCTTCGGTTGCTATGCAAAGATAAGTCCGAAAAAACGTTGCGGCTGTAAATTTAGTATTTAAGTG
>JACUTX010000260.1 GCA_014859615.1 Desulfuromonadales bacterium
CGAGGTCGGGAAAAGCTCCAGCCCTTGAACGATCGTCGCCTTCAGCTCTCTTTCAAGCCCCTGCGCCTTGTAAAGACTGACCATCGTTATGTACGCCGGGTGGAGCCTTGGGTTGATCTGCACGGCGGATGAAAAATCGGCGGTACAGACTGGCACAGACGGTTATAAATTGATCAAATCTTTCCCACTCCGACAAACTGCAACGCAAAAACCACCTATAAAATCAATGGCGTCATTGTACAGTAATACACCTTTAATTCAGATAAAACCCGAAATCAAGGGGTCAGTTGCCAGCCGTCAGCGGTCAGTTTCAGGCCTGTAAAAGAGAAATGTGATGCCCCTGCTATTTGCACTCCACTCGATAATCGACCGGAACAACGATATTTTCATTCACCCCTTGCGCCTGCGCAAACATTTCCTTCGCCTTTTCACACTCACCCTGCTGCGCGAAGATAGTGCCGAGGAGCAGCTCCCGCTCTCCGCCGGCGGCGGCGGAATCGACCCGGTCGAGGACGGTTTGCGCCTCGGCAAACAGCGTCTCTTCGATCAACAGCGACACTGCGGCAAGCTTTTTGCGATTGAGCTCTCCCTTTTTAAGCCGGGCGGAAAAATCTGCGTCGCTCTCCGAATCGTTGCGGGTCAAAAGCGTGGTCTGGTCTTTATCGACCGTAAGAGCCTGGTCAGGATAAAAATTGTGCCGCGTTAAAAAGAGATCCTGATCGGTGGCAAGCGTTCGAATCCTGGCGGGATTAAAAGCGGTATTAAAAGCGAGAACGGCAGTGACCAGACAGATGGTCGAGAGGAGCGTGGTGAAGAGAGCTGCAATCACGCCGGAGAGGGTCCACGATTTGATGGTGGCAACCCGATAGGATCGGCTGTCGCGCATGGTGACGATGATACTGAGCATCCAGAGGCCAACGATACCGGCCGAAAACGCCAGGGCATAAAGTCGAACCTGCTTCGGTGCGTCGGTCGGGGGAACGACGCCGCTGCTCAGACCGTAATAGAGCATGGCAGCGAGTGCGACGGCGTAAAACAAGAAAAGGCAGAAAAACAGCATCGCCTTGTCCCACCGTTTATTCAGATAATGCCCACCAACCCCGGTTAAGGCGGCAGCGAAAAATTTAAAGATCATGGTATTCCTTTAAAAGAGGATGCAAAATGATGAAAAAGACCGACCCGAAACGCTCGACCTCATCCCCCCCGCGCTTTTTTTTAAACAAATCCGACGCCAGATCGCGTCGAAAAGAGACAGGTCAAACTACATCAATTGTGTCAATAACGACAGTTAAATCCTGCAAATTTGCGACAATTTGCAATGGTTAATCGACAGCACAAAAAGTTCTGCTATGGTTTCTTTATCTATCCTCACACGCACACTTTTGCAAGGAGCCATCATGAAAACGATAACGTTGATCCTCGCCCTTATCCTCCTCACCCTCTTCACCATCTTCACCGCATGCAGCAAGCAAGAAGAGCCTAAAACCGTGGCCGAAAAAAAGACGCCGCCGATTCAGGCCGCTGAAAAGGCTGCCGCCGCAGCAAACAACCATAACGGCCAGACCATTTATGCCGACAATTGCGCTTCTTGCCATAACTCCGGCGTCATGAAAGCACCAAAAATCGGGGACACGCAAGCCTGGACCGGCCTGATCGCCGAAGGGAGCGAGTCGCTCACCGCCGTCGCCATCAATGGTAAAGAGCAGATGCCGCCCAAAGGTGGGAATATGCTTTTGAGTGATGCCGAAGTAAAAGCGGCGGTCGATTATATGATTGAACAGAGTCGCTAGATCACTGTCCGAGGGAGTCGGCAGACTGTATGCTGCAATAAAGAGAGGGGACGCCGGAAGGTGTCCCTTTTTTCTTTTTAGCCGCGGATAAGGTCTGATCGTCTCTCACCCGTTCGTTGCACTCACTCGAGAACACAGAGGACACAGAGAAAAACTTAAAGACGTGTTTAATTTTGAACAAAAATCATGCCCTTGCCTCTCTCTGCGAACTCTGCGAGAGACGCCTTGCTTTTGTACTGGGATCCAGCTTTTCAATCTTTAAGATCTGGATTCCCGATCAGAACCGTCTCGGGAATGACAAGATAGTATTAAAGCTTTTACAACCCAAACAGCCTTTAAGGTTTTTGTGCTACAGGGCGCGCGCCTGTAAACGTTTACGTTATCCGTTCAACAAAACGTCCGCATAACCGCTCGCGGAGATGCCCGCTGCCAGCGAGCCGTTTCTTTTGGTTCGTTCTCTTTGCGGCTTTCAAAGAAAATGAACCCGGCTGTCTGGCCGGGACCCGACGATTCTAGGTTGCGTCATCTTGAGATAATTAATTCTGGATTCCCGATCAGGATCTCCTCGGGAATGACAAGGTTTTTTAAAGCTTCAGCTCCGCGGCCAATCAAGCCCTTGATCCTCATTATGTTGCACAAGGTAGACAAGTCAGATCATTTCCCCTTGCCCTCGCCCGATAAAAATGTCATTCATATACCCCTTCAAAAATTAACAATCAGGAGTACAAACATGGGCATTCTCAACAACACCGTCAGCCTCTGCCAATTTACTGTTGCCGGCACCCTGCCAAAAGATAACAGCACCGTCTGGATCGCTGCCGCTCTGGCGAAAAACGGCTTTAAATCGATCGAGACAACCAGCGAAGAGCTTTCTATCGGCTGGGTAGAGCTTAATGATTTTCAGCAGAGCGGCTTTAACGGCGCGCACACCTTTGAGCACCAGCACTACTACGCCTTCTCCCTCCGCCGCGATCAACGCAAGCTCCCGACGGCAGTGGTGAAGCCGTATATCCAGAAAGCCGAAGAAGACTGGCTGGCAGTCAACCCGAAATTCAAGCGGGTCCCGAAAGCGCAGCGCGAAGATCTGCGCGATGCCGTGCGCGCCTCGCTCTTGTCCAAAACCTTGCCGATCCCGTCGATCTTCGACGTTGTCTGGGATATCAAAAACAACCTGGTCTCCTTCTCCAGCCTGAGCAGTGGCGCTGTTGATCTCTTTATGGAGGAATTTCGTAAAAGCTTCGACGGTTTGCGTCTGGTCCCGCTCCACCCGATCGCCCGCGCCGCCCAGGTGATCGACCCGGCACTGCAACCGGCGCTGGCCGAGGCGAATCAGAGCAGCAGCGATACGGTACTGGAGCAGATTGAAGCGAACCCGTGGCTCGGGTGCGACTTTCTCTTCTGGTTGATGCACGAGACCATGAATGGCACATCGGATTATGCGATCAACCAGCCCGGCCCGGGGGTGGCGGGTGACAGCTTTACCGCTTACCTCAATGATCGTCTGGTACTGGCGATCAGCAACGAAAACGGCGTGCAGAAGGTGACTGTGGCCGGGCCGCAGGATCATTTTAATGAGGTTCGCACCGCCCTGCAGGGGGGGAAGAGTATCCTCGAAGCGGTTCTCTATCTGGAGCAGCGCGAGCAGATCTGGAAGCTGACCTTAAAGGGGGGGACTTTTTACTTCGCCTCATTCAAGGCGCCCGCCGTTACGCTGGAGAAAGATGATACCACCGACCCGGACGCCGAGCGCGAAGCGGTCTTCTACGA
>JACUTX010000261.1 GCA_014859615.1 Desulfuromonadales bacterium
GCGAGATACGGTCTTATTGCAGTCGAGGCGGTTGTAAAGGGGAGCGATTCACCCTTATCGACAACGCCATCAAAATTCAGATCGATACCGGTGAAAATATTACGGTCGGCCGAAGCGGTCGCAGCGAGGCGCGCTCCCGCTTCCCAGACCACTTTAACATCCCCCATCTCGATTTGATCCGTACTGGTATCGTTGGTCGCCGGAAAGGGGATATCTGAACTGACCGCATAACGCGACACCTTGGTCGATCCGTCAGTATCAATAATAAACTTGATAATTTTATCCTTGGTGACGTCGAGCTGCTGATCATTATCGCTATCTTCGCGCATATTCCCGTATTTATCGATCCAGAGTGATTGCAGATAACCGGTCCAGACGACATCACGCGACACCCCATCAGCTGTCGGTTCCAATCGCGCCGGGCGATAATAAGCCTGAACCAGATTCCCTTCCCCCTTTCCGGAGGTCGCCAGTACCGAAACCGCCGTACCGGAAGCAGAACGGCGCAGAATCGACTCCACCACCTCTTTAAGAGCCTTCTCGATCGCATCGCCCCCTTCGGCGTAAAAGAACCCTTTTGGCAGACAGTTGTCGCTTTCAGGATTATCGGAGGTGCACAGATCGGCCCCTTTCATCCACTCCTCAGGCAGATCGGGGACGCCGTTGCCGTTCATATCGTCAAAATTACCGTATTTTCCGGCCAGATACATCTGGTTCAGAGGGGGTTTCGGTACTTCATAAGTGCCGCTTGTGGCGCGAAAGGCGATGGCGTAGGTGCGAAAAGACTGTTTGTTATCTAAGTCAGAACGCATATCGTTTTTAAATGCATCGTAGGCCAGAGCGGCGAGTGAAAAGGTCCCTTGCGAATTCCCTTCCGCAGGACAGATTCCTTTGAAATTGGCAAGATTATCGATCGTCTGCGGCCGGCAGGTGTTATTGGTATTGCCGACTTTTTCAGCAAGCTCACCTTCGGTGCCGTTCAGCCCCTCCAGTTGTGTGATTTCGGCCAGAAGCTCGACGACGTTCGGATTGTACGGAGTATTCCCGGCGGCAAATTTTGGCGTATCACGGTAGCCGGGGTTAAAAGCGCTGTACGGGATTTTATCGTGTTCTCTACTTGGATACTCATCATTGATAATAACAATACTGCTCTTCTGGCACCAGCTCTGCACCGGGTCGATCCACCGATTATTAGTACTATCGGCGCAGCCGTAAAAGCCATACCCATCATCTGAGTTACTGGATGGGCAGAAAGCGGCCTGCGCCGCGGTGTTGCCGCGCAGATAACGGACAGCATCGTAATACATTTCGGCCAGCGGATCCCACCCTTTTTCCGTATAGTTATTGATGTATCTGAGTATTGAATTTCCACTTGAAGGGAGCTGACCGTTCGAGTTAATATGGGAACTGATATCGCCAAGCAGCTGGCGCACGATCCCCCCCTGATCCTGTATGCTGTGCGAGTAGGACATCAGGCCGAACAACATCTTATCCTTATAGTGTTGTAGAAGCCCTTCCGGCTTGGAGACACCCGAATAGGTTCCACAGTTTTTTTCCGGCAGAGCCTCGTTACAGACCTCAACCTCAAGAGATAGCTTCTGTCCGGCGATCTGCGAATTTCCGGAGCTGTTGGTGACATCCATTTCAGTTCCATAATTACTGAACTTATAGCTGGAGACTGCATAGGTGGAGGGGACCAGTCTGTTTAAATCAGCTCCGGTGTAGCTCTTCTTCCACCCTTTAGCGGACGGGATAAGCCCCCTGATGAGCCTGGTGCTTGCAACTGCATCAATACTGCGTCTACCACCGGTCAGGGCTTTACGCAGAAAATCAGCATGCGACATCGTCGCCCAGTTCAGAAAGTTGCCGCTCCAGTAGGTATTGTTCGTCGTATAGTGGTCGGAACCGATTATCCCCACTGGACTGAAATAATTACTATTTTCATACTTATACTCCTTGCGGTTATCAAAATAGCCCCAGTAATCGACTTTGTTGTCATAAGCATCGTGGTACCCTTCTGTAAAGCCGGTCCAATCGTTGCTGATCAGAACCAGAACATTCGGTTTGGTCGGTTCGGTCACAATCGGCGGGTACTGCTCATAGCTGAGCATTGTATTCAAGGCAGAAGCCGGAGCCGCCAAACAGAGAAAAAGGAGAAAAGAGCTGAGGCTCACAGCCAGCAGACGGGTCACTATTTTCATCAGCTTGACTCCCTTAACAGAATAATTTCGACAACTTCAGCATCAACAATAATCAGTTTTACAATTGAAGAAGGGTTGATTTGCGCCGGATCGATCTCCACCCCCTGTTTGGTTACAATCATACCGGGTGCCGCCAGATAGGAGGCGGTACGATAGGTCACCTCATCTTGCAAGCGCACAAGCCCATCGACAACGCCTTTAAAAAAACCGGTCTTTTCAATCGCCCTTTCGGGTATCTCTCTGTTTCCGAAACGGTACGGTATTTCGCCTGCCAGTTTATCGGCAGACCAGGCTGGCGTGGCGGTAAACAGCAGCGCGATAAAGAGCAGAGGAGTCAGAACAAAGAGACTGTTATTGATTGTATTTTTCATTATAAACCTCCTGCCGCACCGAGGACCTTACGGTAACGAACAGCCAATTGGGCGCGGGTATTACGGGCTGCGTATGAATCGATATCAACATCGAGGGTGACGGCCGTGCTCCCGGAAGAACCACTCCCGACGCCGGAAGAACCGCTCCCGAACTCAGCCCCGCCACCGGCCACACTCTTGGTGGAGCGCTCTGTAATCCGGCCATAAATATCACCCTGACCATTGGGATCCCGGAGCATAAAATCGTAGGTCCCGGCCCCCCCCGGATTGACATAACCTTTTATCCGGCTGTTGAAAAGATCGCGGTTTGCCCCTTCTACAGAAACTTGCGCGTTCGGAATTGTGGTGACCGCGTCACTATCGAGAGCGATTGTGGGTGAATAACCCGTATCGTTTGGATCAAGAATATTGACATAATAAAGATTGTCGTAACTTATATTATCGATGCTCTCAATGGTTTGACCGAGCAGCTTGCCGGCCGCATAGACTCCGCCATCAGCGAGATTAAAAGCGACCCGACCAGCACGATCATTGGCGGCAATCTGCACTTCAAAGGTACTGTTGTCGAGCGCACCGATGCAGAGGATGGTCAGAACAACCAGAACCAGCATGGTGATAATCAGGATAAACCCCTGCTCGTTTTCAGGATGTGATCTCTGCGGTGTCGTTTGGGTAGACATTATTCAGGCTCCATTCGCTTTCATCATCTGGACTTCAAAGTTTGAAGTCACCCCTTTTTCATCCCAGCGCACCACTACCCGAATCGTCTTGGTTCCGGCAAACGGAACATCATCGACAACATTCCAGAACAAGCTGTAGCGCGGATCTGTAAGATCGTTATGATCAGCGTTGTCGGCATCGACAGCCTCTTTTTGATTCGTGAATCCGGCATCGCCGTTATTATTGGTATCGGCCAGTAATGCATCGTCGTAAGGGAGAA
>JACUTX010000262.1 GCA_014859615.1 Desulfuromonadales bacterium
TGGCCAGAACCTGAGCGACCTCGGCATTACTGATCGTAACTCCAAGTATATTGTTGGCGGCGGTGACACCACTTCCTACGGCGGCTGGGTGCAGGCCGGTTTTGCCGGAGCGACTGTCGGCGTCGGCTATGTTGTTGATGATATCGACGGCGCTCCTGAGACCGACGACCAGATGGCAGCATTTATTAATTACCAGATCAAGGTGGCCAAAGGGTTCACCATTACCCCGGAAATTTGCTATATCGATTACATGGACAGCAGCACCGGTGTCGACCAGGGTGATCACCTCGCCATTGGCGCCCAGTTTAAAATGGATTTCTGATTCAAGTCCGACCACCGTTTGACCTTAAAAGTGCCCCGGAACGCTCCGGGGTACTTTTTTTTCGTAAAGAATAAGAGTATCTTGAGCAAACCTTTCGACGCCGATCGGGTTGCGCCGTTAAGCAAGGAGTCCATATCATGCTTTATCGCCGGATGATTATCGTTTCAACCCTGCTCGCAACTTTTTGTTCTGCCGCGGCTGCAACCGTCCCTTCTGACCTGCTCAACGATTTTTCCCCGCTAACCGGTCTGGTGCTGCTCGATCACGGCGAAGAGGTTCTGATCGATTTGACGGCTGAAAAAGGGGTGCGGGTCGGCGATCTTTTTTCGGTGGTATCAAAGGGGGAGATCGTCAAACATCCTGTTACCGGCGCCCCCTTGGGAACCCTGGATGAGATCGTCGGAGAGCTGCAGATTGTTCAGTTGCGCCCCGGCTTCTCCATCGCCAGGCGGATCGATGGCGAGCCGCTCAAGCCGGGAGCCGAAGTCCGCAGGTTCGACCGTATTGCAGCAAAATTTTATGACAGTTCAGCTTTTGGTGAGCCCCTCTTCATCGAACTGCGTGAGCGCTTGCCTCATCTGCAGTGGCAAAAATATACCCCGATCGATTCTGCCGATCTGGCTCTTTTGCTGGAAAAAAAACCGGCTCTGGGCGGTCTGGCCTTCTGTTATGACGGGGAGATTCTTGAGGTGAGAGGTCCGGAGTCTGCCCTGCTGCGAAGGTATGAAATCACGCCCGAGAAAAAGACGACCCCTGCTGTGACCAGCGGCGCAACGGCACTTTCGGACCAGACGCTTGCGACCAAGTGGCTGGGGGGCGCAGCCAAGGGGCTGCCGATCGGTCTTGCCGCGACCGATTTCGATGGCGACGGGCGGGTGGAAATAGCGCGGGCATTTGAAGATCGCCTGGAAATTTCCCGACTTGTCGGCACCGATTTTAAGCGGTTAGCGACCCATGAATTCAGAGCGGGAATGACGGTCATCGCCCTGTCGGCACTCGATCTGAACAGCAACGGGCGGGCTGAACTTTTTGTGACGACGGTTGTGGAGGACGAGGTTCGTAGCGAGGTTCTTGAATTCAGCGACGGTCAGTACAACGTTATTGCCAGCAACCAACCGTGGTTTTTCAGCACCGTTTTATTGCCCGAAAAAGGGGCTGTCCTGCTCGGACAAAGGCGCGACCGCAGCTACTCCGGGTTTGCCCCCGAAATCTATCATCTCGAATGGAAAGACCGCCTCCTGGTTGAGACCGTCTCGTTCACTCTGCCTGAAGGGGGGATGCTCTACAGCCTTGCCCCCCTTTCGCCCGCCGGAAAAGGTCGATACGCCAGGATCAATTCGGCTGGACGGATCGAAGTCTTCAGTCAGGGCGCCCCCCCCATTTGGGTCAGTGGCGAAAAAGGGGAGAGTGAAACCGGATTTCTGCAGGCCGACGCGCAGAACCCGAACTTTGATGAAGAATTTTTGCATAAGGTTTTTCTGCCGGCGCCATTGATACCAGGGCCTAAAGATACGATTATTACCGCAATGAACAGCGGTCTGACCGGAACAACAAAATATCGCCAGATGCACTCTCTGACCCTGACGGGCTGGCACTGGCGAAATCAGGAACTGCTGCCGCTCTGGCAGATAAAAGAGATGGCTGGCTATGTCCCCGCCATGACAATTGCCGATGCAGACAACGATGGCCAGGACGAACTGGTGCTGCTGATCGCTCATCCCGATAACAGTTTTTTTAGTGCACGCAAGTCGGTGCTCAAACTGCTTAATTTCAGGTGAAGTCGGTTACGGATCCACAAAAAAAACCGAGCTCCTTGGCAAAATTCTGGTGGGTTTCCAGTGTATCGCCACTGACGCCCAGAACCTGGACGTTCAACTTCTCAAACCGCTCAAAGTCGGCCTGAAAAGCCTGCATTTCGCTGGTTCAGCCAGAGGTGAAATCGGCGTAGTACAACGCCAGCACCACCGGCCCTTTTTGCAGCACTTCGGCCAGAACAATCTCCCCTTTGGTTGAGGAAACGGAAAACTCCGGCGCCGGATCGCCAATCTGCAGGGCAGCGGCATTTGATGTCAGCAGGGTCGCGAGGACCACCGTGCCAGCCTTGATCAATTTTTTTATTTTGACCTCCCTCTTTATAATCAATATATCTGAAGATTGTTGCGCGTCCAAAAAAATGGATCGTTTGAACCGGCTGAAAACATATGCTCCTTTGCTGAAAGGCTTCGGAAATAGGTCTCTTTATTATGAAAAATTAGCAGCAAACATTGCCTTTCGATGTTAACCATTATATATCTTTAATATTCTATAGCCACAGTCGACTGCACAATGTTGTACACGGTGTTATATTTATAAACACTCCTCTTTTATTCAGGAATAAGCATATGATTGCAAGGCTCCTGTTACGGGTTCTGCTGTTGGTCGCGCTCCCTGTTCACTTCTCCTACGCAACAGAGGTTTTTGTCCCTGAAGTCTGGACGGCGCGGGGAGCCATAGAATTTGCCTTGCGCAGCAACCCGGACAGTCAGATCGCCCGGCAGCGGTTGCGCGAAGCCGAAGCTCTGCAGACCAGGGCGGCGGCGGGGTTCTACCCTCAGCTCGATCTGAGCGGCGCCTACAGCCAGACCGACAATCCGATGCACTCCTTCGGCAACATCCTCAATCAGGGGGCGTTTACTCCGGCGATCGACTTCAACGATCCCGGTCGCACCGATAACCTCAACCTGAGCGCCACGGTGCAGTACCGTTTCTACAACGGCGGGCAGGATCGGGCCCGCAGCCAGGCCGCAGCCGCCGGATTTGATGTGGCGACTGCCGAACACGAAGCGATTTTGCGGCGGCTGGAATTCGAAGTCTTTCGCAGCTTTCAGCAGATCGACGAAGCCGACAACATCAACCGGGCGCGGCTGGCGGCGCTGGATGCGATCCGCTCTTCTCTGGCCGTCGCCCGCTCCCGCTACGACGCCGGCGATCTGCTCAAGATTGATCTGCTGAATCTCGAAGTGCAGGAGTCTCAAGCCGAAGAAAACCAGATTCAGTCGGCGCATCGCCTCGAACTGGCGAAGAAGATCTTTTTGCAGCTGCTCGGCCTGGACGCCGGCGAGGTTCGCATCGACAGCGCCGGTATGGAGACGCCAGCGCGCCCGGAGCCACCCGGCCCGGTGCAGCGCCCGGAGCTGCTG
>JACUTX010000263.1 GCA_014859615.1 Desulfuromonadales bacterium
CCAAACGCGAGGAGATTCAAGACCAAATCGACAGTGAGGGTCTGATCCACAAGCGACAGAGCCAGATCGATTCGCTGACCTGACAGTGTAGCCGGGATTGTAATGCGCTTAACTTCTCTTTGCATATTTTGACCAAAATTCAATAGGGCTGGATCCGTGCATTAAACTACTACCTTGCAGACAGGAACTACAAACAAAAAGATAGCCACATCTATTTGGATGCGGCTATCCAACAATTAACTTATCTGGGTGAGAATCGTTGGCCCGACTCTGGCATCCTGTTTTACCTACCGTTTCATGGTCATTTGAGGTATAATTCGAGTTATGAAAAAATCACTTCTCGAAACCAATTCTTACCTGAAAGACCAAAAGCAGCGCAAGCGGCTGCTGCGGCAATCGCTGGTCTCTTCCTTTGCCATCGAGGGGATCAACCTCAAGGAAGATGCTGTCGAGGTGATTAAGGAAAATACGCCGGATTTTATAGCCCGCAAGACTTCAACGTCCGACCGATAACACCGTTAAATGTTTCTTCCATCGGGCGGTAATTCCGATCCATCCCCGCCTGTACCGCAGCGAAATACTCATCCCGTTTATCCCCCTGAAGTTCCGAAAAATCCAAAGGTGGCAATCCGGCCTGCAGCGCCATCAATACCGACAACAGCCGTGCTATCCTGCCGTTGCCTTCACGAAAAGGATGGATCAGGACCAACTCTACGTGCCCTTCTGCCAAAGCCGCCGCGATCGCCGCTGTGGTATCAAAAACGGCACGGTGTCAACCGGGCGAGTTGCTGGTTTTCGAACTGGGTCATCAATGCGGGCACATGGTTAGCAGCGTCGAACAAGAAGCCGCCCTTGCCGATATTGACGTTGCGATAGGTGCCAGCCCAGATGAAGATGTCCTCCAGCCAGAACTTATGAAGCCAGAGAAGGTCTTGTGCGGTGAAACGGTGGCCGCTGTCGAACCGTACCGCCGCTTCCTCCATCAGCCGTTCGAAACGTATCTCTTCGACATGTTCTATCTCCTCCTTGCTCCTGATGCCGCGCAGGTTGCGCAACACTGTGCCGTCAGAGCCGGACTCGTATTGATCTTCGGGGAAGCACGAGGTGTCGTAGCGGTCTACGGGTGTCATACTTATTAATATTTACTCCGGTTAAAAATGTCTTATTTTCAAACTGGCAATCGATAAATACACTTGATTTTACCACTAAAAATCGACCTATAATCCATTTTTATAGCTAAAAACAAGTTCTTTTTCCTATGGTTTCAGGATGTTAACCAGGTCAGACCCCGGCACCACAAATGCAGCCAAGCCAAACCGGTCAGGGCATAGATGGAAACAATTTTTTGATTCAGTGATTTCAGACAGTTGTAACTATTTGAAAAATAATCGAAAAGAGTCGCTTGACATGGCCTGGCAAAGAGATAGAGTTCAACCATGCGGTGACGGAAACACCGAAGGCAAAGTAGAGCGGATGGCATTAAAATCCATCCAGTCGACAGGAACAAAACCCAGGTCGACAAAACGCTCGAACATCTGGGAGCGGTCAAACGCAACCAGAAGACACCTTCGAAATTTTCGTCATCGTTGTTTTTTTGTCAGGCGACCAGTCCCGGGTCGTCTCTGCAAGTCCAGGTCCTCCCCCCTATCTCGCGCGTAAAGCGATTCTTCTTCCCTCCCCCTCACCGATACACCTCATCATGGCTGCCGATATCGAGCAGCACGATCTCCTGCTCGGTGATGAACAGGGTCAGGGTGACGCGATAACTGTAAGTCAGGCTGACGGCAAAGCAGCCAGAAAGCTTGCCAGTCAGAGGATGGAGCTCAAGATGGGGCGAAAACGGATCGTGCTGCAGATCGGTGAGCAGTCTGGCAAAGCGGGGTTTCAAGTCGGGATGCTTCTTGAAAAATTTGCGTGCCTGCCGCAGAAACTGCTGCGGGGTGGTGATGCTAAACATCAGGCGAGCTCGTCGCTATCGAGCGCCCTGAGCAGGTCATCGGCCGTAGCGAACTTCTGCACCCGCCCCGCCTTGACGTCCTCCAGCGATAACCGCACCCGAGCCAGATACCCCTCGTGCGCTTCGGCCACCAGCTCCTGATAACGCGCCTCCGACAGGACCACATATTGCGGCTTGTTGTTGCGAATAACATGGACGTCGCCCTTGTCGATGACATCGTCGACCGCTGCGAACCCCCGACGTTTAAGTTCCTGAGCCGGCAAAGCATTCATGAGCGTACTCCTTTCAATACCTGATCAAGTACAAACATCATGCCACGAACAAGGACTGCAAGCCAACCGATTTCTGTAGGACTGACGCTCTTTGTTGTTGGGGCGATGCACAAATTGCCCTGTATTTGCTGTTATTTTAAGGTGATTTCAGCTACAATTTGGTCTATGAAAAAATCACTTCTTGAAACCAATCCCTACCTCAAAGATACCGACTCACGGAACGCGCCCTGGCGCGTAATATTGAAAGTTCTTCCGCCATCGAAGGGATCCAGGTAAAGCGCGATGCGGCTTCCGGTCGTTTAATCGGTAACAAATCCGACCAAGCCTCAACCATAGTCGTCAAGAAGAAAGCTCAATAATGTCGCTGAAAAGCCGAATCATCGGCCGATAATCACGATCCATCCCCGCCTGTATTTTTCTTTTCAGGCCGGTAGTCCGTCTGCTGTTCCGCCACGTTAACGATCTTTCCATCCTTGACCACATAGCAAGGCGTATGGGTCCTTCTGGCCAGCTCTCGGGCCGACTTGCCGGCCCGTTTGAGTGCCTTTTCGACGTTGGGAACGCCCTGCAAAAAAACTCTCTTTAGACTCGCCAAGGTATTTCTCTCAGCCAAAAGAGTTACAAGGTATTGGTTGAGACTAACGCCCTCAATATCTGCTTCTTCTGCCAGCTTTTGATGAAGAGACTTAGGCATACGCAAAGCAAATTTTCCACTTTGCTTAAATTCCCGCATCGTTTCAGGCAGAGGGATGTCAAAGTCATCCGCAATGACTGCGGCAAACCATTCGAGTTTAGCATCCTCAAGCATTTCAAGAGCTTCAGCAGGCGAGTCCCCGACAGTTAAGCACCCATCCAGTTCTTTGACCTTTGCCAAATATGACTCTTCATCGGGCACAATTTCAACGGTGTAGGGTAGTTTCATGAAATCTTCAACTGTTCTTTTCATACCAGTCCTCCAAATCGAGAAGCTTAATTATCTGCTTCACGTATACTGCGTTTACAGGTTTTTTCTTTGGTACGGTTATCGGCGCTGAGCCAGCCTTCCTGAAGGTGTAATGACTCCCACCCCTGCCGGGCTGAAAACACTCATAACCAAAACTTTTTAGAAGCCGCTCCAGAATTGCATAGTCCACGTCTTTGGGATTCTGAATAATCTGGCCCACCAGTTTCTGAATTTTTCGCTTTGACACGAACACTCCAAGATGTTCAGATGATATCACATGCGATATCATTATGTGGTAAAAAATGGAAAATATTTC
>JACUTX010000264.1 GCA_014859615.1 Desulfuromonadales bacterium
ACCGCGCAGAGAGTGCGGAGTACAATGCACCTGAGTAAACCCGACCTCTGCGAGCAATCGCCCGAGTGCCAGAGACTCTTCCAGATTTTTTGCACCATCATCCAGTCCGGGAAGAATGTGTGAATGCCAATCGATCATTAAAAAAACCCCTATAACCTTATCGGCTGTTCAGGAATTGCGGATGCGCGGATCGACAACGGCGTAACCGACATCGGCGAGAAGATTGCCAATCAAAGTCAAAACCGCACCGATCACCAACACTCCCATTATCAGCGGATAATCACGCATCATAACGCCATCAAAAAAGAGTTTTCCCATGCCGGGTATGGCAAAGATGGTCTCAAAAATAACACTCCCGCCGATCAGACCCGGAACCGACAGCCCGAGAATCGTGACAACAGGGAGCAAGGCATTGCGCAGCGCATGATGCATGATGACACGCTTTTCAGACAACCCCTTGGCCCTGGCGGTCAAAATATAGTCCTGACGAATCACTTCGAGCATGTTTGAACGCATGTAGCGGGAAAAACCGGCCAATCCGCCGAAAGCGGAGACAAAGATCGGGAGCAGAAGATGATGCAGGATATCAAGAATCTGGCGGCCACCGCTCATATATTCATAACCGAGGGAACGTATGCCGGTTACCGGGACCAGTCCGTATCGCACCCCGAGAAAATCCATCAGAATAAGCGCCAGCCAGAAAGATGGCATGGCAAAGCCGATAAAGACAAAAACCGTAGACCCCTTATCGAACCAGCTCCCCTGCCTGACGGCGGAGTAGATTCCGATCGGAATAGAGATGGCCAGAATCGACACGATAGCCAGAAGATTAATAGTAATGGTAATCGGCAGTCTTTCGAGGATTTTATCCCGAACCGGTCGACGATCAGAGGCAAATGAATCTCCGAAGTCGAACCGGGCCAGGTCGGTGACCCAGTTAAAATACTGCACAATCAGAGGTTTGTCGAGGCCGTACTGAACACGCAGCTTTTCTCGCAGCTCCTGGCTCGCTTCCGGATTAAGATCGGTCTGCAGATCGGTCGGTTCACCCGGTGCCAGGTGGATGACGGCGAAGGAAATCAGTGTGATTCCGATCAGCATCGGGATCATCATCAATAGCCGTTTGGTCATATAGAGAAGCACGTCAACACCTTAGATCAACGGTCGTATTTCTGTTCCCCTTCAGGAACATACCACCGGATAAAATTATAAGTAATACCGGCCGGAGCCGGCTCTATCCCCTGTATCCGACTCGCTACTGCCGGCAGGGCATCACGCAGATAGAGAAAAGTGTATGGCTGTTCCTGCGCCAGAATCTCCTGAAACCGATCATAGATCCGTTTGCGTTCAGCTTGATCGAATGTTCGCCGCCCCGCTTCCAGCAGTTGATCGACTTCACTGTTTTTAAAACCGATAAAGTTGAGCTCACGCGGGCCGGTTTTACTCGAATGCCAGATATTGAACTGATCCGGCTCCGGTCCTCCGGTCCAGCCAAGAATGGTGGCGTCAAAGTTCCCCGGATTGATAAATTCTTTCAAGAAGGCAGCCCACTCGATCACACGCAGCTTGACGTCGACCCCGATCTCCTTGAAACGCCGCTGAATGATCTCACCGGTCTTGATGCGCAGATCGTTCCCCTGATTGGTGACAATAATAAATTCAAACCGTCGGCCATCCTTATCGAGAACCCCATCGCCATCGGTATCGTGCCACCCCGCTTCGCCCAGCAGAGCGCGAGCCTTGTCCGGATTGTAATCGTACTTTGCAACCTGGCGATTGTAAACCCATGTGTCACTTTTGTACGGTCCGGTAGCGGCTTCCCCGAGGCCGAGGAGCACGCCATCAATCAGCTCCTGCTTGTTGATCGCGTAGGCGAGGGCCTGACGAACCCGGCGGTCTTTAAACAGAGGGCGATTCAAATTGTAGCCGAGATAAGTATAACCGAAAGCGAGGTATCGATATTTGTTGTAGCGCCGTTTGAAAGCAGGCAAATCGGTCTGGGTCTGATACTGGATCGGATTGAGCGACATGTAATCAAGCCCGCCGGAGAGGAGCTCCAGCAGCTGCGTTGATTGATCGGGAATAATCCGGTAAACAACCCGTTTCAGGTATGGGCGCCCCTCAAAATAGTCTTCATTCGCCTCCAGAACCAGTTTTTCGCCGGAGACCCACTCTTTAAACCGGAACGGGCCGGTGCCGATCGGGCTACGCGTCAGCGCACTCTTTGCCAGAGCATCACCGGTTAACCCTTGCAGCAGATGCTGCGGATGAATCGCAACCCCCCAGCTGCCGAGCGCCGGGGCATAAGGCTTGTCATAAACGACACGAAACGTATAAGGATCAGGCGCTTCGACATAGGCAACCTGCCGATACGACTCGGCGTATGCGGTCGGGGTCTGCGGATGAACAAACATCTGGTATGTAAACAGAACATCGGCGGATGTCAGCGGTTCACCATCATGCCAGCGAACATCCCGGCGCAGATGAAAAGTGAGAATCAACCCGTCGCTGGAGATCTCCCAGGACTCGGCCAGTTCCCCTTCCCAATTGAGATTCTTGTCGTACCGGATCAGGCCGTTATAGATCAGGCCGTTAATCGCCGAAGAGGCCGAATCAGACGCGAGAACCGGCAGCAGATTGTTCGGTTCGCCAATCGAGGCTTCAATATAGGTATCCCCAAAAGCCGGGAGGGAACGATCGCTGCTGACCGTCGTCTGCTTCGGCTCGGAATCACAGGCGGTCAGGGGGAAGATCCCGACAAAGAGCCAGAAAATCAAAAGGAGTGATTTGACCGTCATCGGCTCTCCTTGTAGAGCGGGAGAGGGGTATATCCAGCTGGCAAAGTCAAACTGAAGCGCTCCTTTGAAAGAGCGGTATTCACATCAACTTCGGAAAAGGTGAAGGAGATCTCCAGCTTATCGAGAGGGAGCTTTAGCTGAAGATGGTGAGCAAAGCGGGTCTTCTGATCAAAATCGTTATAAATCAGGCGCATCTGCAGACCACCGGCGAGGTAATAATCGAAACCGACGATATTCAACTGCGGATCGAACAGAATTTCCTGACGCACCCCGAAAGCATTTTTAAGAATCAGGGCCGAATTGCCATCGGAATCGTAGCGAATTTCATCGTCATCCCACGCGGTCAAAAGAGGTCGTTGCAACAGAATTGCAACAATATCTTCCTCACGCAGCGGCAGCTGCATGAACCGTTGCAACACCCCGGAGGACGCCTCTCCCTGATACACCTTCCCTTCCCCCGGGAGCAAAACGGTCAACTGCTCACCATCGGTCGTAAGGAGCATTGCCAGAGATCCGAACAGACCAAAGGTTTCAATGCGCAACTTATCCGGCTTTTGCGCCAGCAAAACCTGAGTCGCCGAAAACGATTTCCCCCCCTGACTGAAGCGGTATTTGCCGAGCCCCCGCATAGAGCTGTAGGCCGTGCGGGAAGCGTCGAGGCGTGTCAACAGTGCGTCACGCGTCGG
>JACUTX010000265.1 GCA_014859615.1 Desulfuromonadales bacterium
CAGCAAACCGTTCGGCGTTAATCTGACGATCCTCCCCGCGATTAATCCCCCCCCCGTATGAAGAGTATCTGCAGGCGATTATAAAGAGCGGTGTGAAAATTATCGAGACCGCCGGCCGCAACCCTGAACCGTTCATGCCGATGCTCAAAGCGGCCGGGATCAAGGTTATTCATAAATGCACATCTGTACGCCATGCGCTCAAAGCCGAAGCGATAGGGTGTGATATCGTCAGTGTGGATGGTTTTGAGTGTGCCGGCCACCCCGGTGAGGATGATGTGACAAATCTGGTCCTTCTCCCGGCGGCCGCGGCCCGACTCTCAATCCCGATCCTCGCCTCGGGCGGGATCGTCAACGGTTACCAGATGGCCGCGGCTTTTGCTCTGGGGGCTGAGGGGATCAATATGGGGAGCCGTTTTGTGGCGACCCGGGAGGCGCCGGTTCACGAACATGTCAAGCAGGCGATGGTCGATGCCGACGAAAGGGAGACGGTGCTGATCTTCAGGAGTCTGAACAATACGGCCCGGGTTTTTAAAAACAAGGTTTCTCTTCAGGTTCTTGCCATTGAAGCCCGGGCAGGCGAGACTGATTTTGCCGAGATTCAGCCGCTGGTCGCCGGGAGTCGGGGGCGCAAGGCGGTTCTGGAAGAGGGGGATATCGATGCAGGGATCTGGACGGTCGGAATGGCGGTCGGTCTGATCCATGACATCCCGACCTGTGCCGATCTGCTGCAGCGGATCATAGCTGAAGCGCGTGAGGCGGTCGAGATGCGGATGAAACCGCTGCTGACTTGATTCAAATTCTCAATTACTAAAAAGGGGGTCATTTATCCCCATAAAACAAAGGATAAAACTATGAGTAGCTTACCGATCTGCCCGGAATGCGGGTCCAAATTTACCTACGAAGACAGGAGGCTTTTTGTCTGCCCTGAATGCGCACATGAGTGGTCACCGGGTGCGGCTGTTGAAAGTAGTGAAGGGGAAAAGGTTTTTAAAGATGCCAACGGGAATGTATTGCAGGACGGCGATAGTGTCACGGTGATCAAGGACCTCAAGATCAAAGGGACATCTCAGGTGGTGAAGGTCGGGATGAAAATCAGGAATATTCGACTGGTTGATGGCGATCACGACATCGATTGCAAAATTGACGGGATCGGCGCCATGAAGTTGAAGTCCGAGTTTGTTAAAAAGGTTTGACAAAAAGAGCTCTGTAAAAATTATTGCGCCCCTTTTTTTTGCAAAAAAGGGGCGTCTCTATTTTTAAACAGTCAGCGTTAGATCAATAACTGAATTTTGCATAGGCTGATTTGTGTGATGCCTCAATCGCTTCACCGAGTGTGGTAATTCCCTGCGCTTCGAGGAGCGGGATCAGGCGGATCATGATTTCGGCGGTGACGATGGCGTCGCCGAGACCGGTGTGACGACCGATAATAGTCAGATTCATCCGTTCGGCAATAGCATCGAGGGAATGAGACGGCAGGTTCGGATGGACAATGCTCGAGAGAAGCAGGGTGTCGAGGACCGGATTGCGAAACTGAACACCGGAGCTCTCTTCGCGCAGTTCCAGAAAACGCATATCAAACGCTGCATTGTGGGCGACCAGAACCGCTTTATCGACAAACTGATGGAATTTTTTCAGGGTCGGGTCAATCAGCGGCTGGTTCACCAGCATCTCCTGGGTGATACCGGTGATCTCTGTAGCGATTTTTGGCAGGTGGCGTTGTGGATCGACCAGCTGATCGACGGTTTCGTTATAAAGAATTCGCCCATTGACTCCGCGGACAGCACCGATCTGGATGATCTCGTCCCCCTCTGATGGATTCAGACCGGTTGTTTCTGTATCAAAGGCGACAAAAGTCAGCCGGTTTAAAGGGGTGTCGACCATCGAATCGAACAGCTCATCCTTGAATAGATTGAATTCATAAAAAACCGGGCGCTGTTCAAATGTGTTCGCAGTCGTCGCCAGACGATTCTCTTCGCTGACCGGCAGATAGATGCTGAGGCCATTACATGATTCATCATCCAACGGCAGAAACTCAATCCGCCCCTTATGCGATTTGATGAAGTTTTTAAAATGAAAGGTGTGGCTGAACCGGTCGGTGACCAGCGGCGTTTTGGCCCAGTCGATGACCGCATCACGGGTGATTGCATCGATTTGCCAGGTGAGGGTGAGAACCGATTCATTCCCGCTGCGGTCCGAGCAGGCGGCCAGACTGTGGATGTCTCCTTGTTTCTGCAATCGCCCCACCAGAAATGCGAGAGCCTGAACCATGATGTATGAATCGATGCTGAGCCAGCTGTTTTCCTTGATTTCGGTATAGATGGTGATGTTGAAGCGCTGGCGGATGTGTTGCTTGAAGATACTTAAAATATCGGCGCCCATGACCTCTTCGTGCCGGGCCGCCGAGCGGATATGGCGTGCAGACTCTTCTTGCGACTGTTCGAGACGGGCCAGGATCGATTCGGCCGATTCCTTGATCTGATGCCGCTTCTTTTTTAACGTCTGCGCGTCGATGTCTGGCGTCTCAATAATATGGGTAATGGTCTTCTGGATTTGACTTAACGAATTTTTCATTTCGTCGGTCAAAGTCTGAAGCCATTTTTCACGGCTGTTATCCGCTTCGATTTGCGGTGCCATATCTTCGAGGGTGAGGACATAGCCGGTCATGATGCTGGTGTTGTCCTGGGGGTCGATAATCGGCGCCATTTTAACCCGGAGATAGAGTTTGTCGAACGGTTGCATGAAACCGGTAGTCAGGTTGTTTTGTTTGTTGTTGATCGCATGTTGCAGGATATCGATACCGTGAATGATCTGATTGCGTTCGAGCAGGGCAAAAATCGAGCGGCCCAGACCGATCAAGGAGGCTGATTCAGTCTTTGCTTCGATCAACGATTTGACCTGCTGGTTGTAAAGTAAAATCTGTCCGTCGGTATTGCAGACGATGACCCCGTGCGGCAGTTCCGACATCAACGCTTCAAGGCGTTTTTTCTCTTTGTCGAGTTCTGCCGCTGCCTGTTTGATTCGCTGTTCGACATCGTTCTGTAACTTTTCATTGGCCGCTGCCGATTCATTGATGACACTGATCAACTGCTGAACCTCGGGTCCACCCTGAATATTGGCGCGGTATTTGGGGTTGACCGATGAAATCAGGCGGGTCTCTTCGGCGAGTTGCAGTATCGGGATAATATAGAAACGAAATAAAAGACTGGTCATCCCGCCGACAATCAGGAAGACAAACAGCGCACCGAGAATCGGAAACGGAATCAACTTGTCAGCAAAGGGTCGAATCAGTCCCCGTTCTGCTTCGGTCATATTGTACCATGAGGCAATAAAGCTGATGCCGATGACTGTGATAACAGAAAAGGCGATGCCGAGGATAAAAATCCAGTATTTAAAAATCGGTTTCATGCGAATTCAGGATCCTTTGTTTTTTTGTAACTATTCAGTACTATTGTGAATCATAAGAAAAACTCAAGAAAGAGTGTC
>JACUTX010000266.1 GCA_014859615.1 Desulfuromonadales bacterium
AAACCGGCTGTAGAGGGAGTGGCGCAGAAAGTCGATGAGACGGTTTCAGCGGTCAAATCGGGAATTGTAGAGCAGGTTGAAGTGGCAAAGGGACAGGCTGCAGACGTTGTTGACCAGACCAGCTCGATTGTGGCTGCTGGCGTTGATGCGACTGGACCCGATCTGGTCAACTATGATGCGTCGCAGGGGATGGTCATCTTTAATCATACTGAGCATTCCAGCCGCCTCGCCTGCAGTGATTGTCACACGACCGATCCCCCGCAAAAAATTGTCATCAATAAGGAGACTGCTCACGATTTGTGCCGGGGGTGTCATAAAGGGGTCAGCAATGCTCCGAAATCGTGTTCGGGGTGCCATATTAAGTAGTCAAAATTATTTAAGATGCATACGGCTGACAGTTATAAAGGCGATATCATTGGTTGGTGTCGCCTTTATAACTGTTCGATCGGGATGTTGTTGATCAACCGGCTGAGCATGAAACTGCGTGCTGGCGATTTGGGTCGCGACCAGATCTATGCTGTTCTGAACAATAAAGGTTACATCCGACCGATCTCTTTCACGATCGCATCGATGCGCGTCTGGTTGGTGGGGTGCGAACTCAAGAATCCACCGCCCGATCCACTCAAGGTCTGCAGCGTTTCAATCGAGCGCTTCATGGCGTACGGATCCCTGTTAGTCTGTTTTAAGGCTCGAAACGCATAACGGTCTGATTCCAGTTCGTCGGCTTGAGAAAAACGCGCATTGATTGCTGCGTTCGCCAGCAGACCGAGCTGCGATGAAGTGAGCGAGCCGATGGTTCCGCCGACGGAGCCGGCCGCATCGAAAGCAACATTGGTCAGCAACGCTTTTTTCATCTGGTCGTAGCTGTGATTTTGTTTAACATGACCGATTTCATGAAATAGAACGGCAAGAAGCTGATCATCCGGCATGAGATCCATCAGGCCGGAATAGACCCGCACTGTCCCGTCTGCCATGGCGAAGGCGTTGATCTCGGGCGACATATAGACTTTGAAATTCAGATTAAGCCCGTCGTAATTGTGCAGATTGCCGGTCAGTTTCGTCAACCGGACGGCGTAAGGAGTGCTCGCTGCGGCAATTACATTTTTACCGTCGAGTTCCTTTGCGGTGAGTGATGCCGCCATTTTCACACTCTGTTTATCCAAAAGCGATGCCTGCAAGGCACCGGCGCTGATATTCAGCGCCTTTCCTGTATCGAATTGCCCGTCCGCAGCGCAGCCGCCGAGCAGCAGGATCAGAGAGAAAAGAAAAAGTTGTGATTTAAGAGACATCGGAGTTGTCCTTTCATAGTGATTAACTGGGGCAGAGATCAGCGCCGTCTTTCAGCCGGTTTTGCTAAGATCTTGAATTCAGGCTCATAACCGATCATGAAGCTGCTGGTCGCTAGATTGCGCAGACTTAGAAAGTGTGCATTGTTTTTATCAAACGGGCAGAGCGGGAGACGGCACGGCTCGAAGCCAAACCGTTTGTAATAATCGGGTTGGCCGAGTACATACAGCGGCTCGCTCTTGATCCTCTCCTGGCGCAGAGCAAAATGCAGGAGCTCGGAGCCGACGCCCTGTCGCTGAAATTCAGGGGCGACGGCCATCGGCGCCAGGTGCAGACCACAGCGGTCAGACCCGTGGTAAGCGTTGGAAAAGGCGATATAAGCGATCACTTTATTGGTATGCAGACAGACCCAGTCAAAAATTGGTCGGCCCTGTGCATGGAGTTTTTGTACCAGCAACGCCTCGTTTTCACTTTTGGGGAAAGCGGAGCGAAGCAGGGCGTAGACCTTGGCCCGAGTCTCTTCGTTTACCTTGCGGATTTTCATATTTTTGCACCCTGTCGACCTGAAGCGGTCTGCTTGATTCTAACACAATAACAGCTGGCCATCCGCATCGGAGTCAAATTCTGAATCGTCTCGAAACGGCACCTGTCTGGCCGGCCGGTTTGGCAGGAGGTTGTTTTCCTCCTTTGGCGTCGGTTCGTCTGCATCTGCGGGAGCGGCCTCCTGCCCCGCCGCTTCTGCCGCTTGTTTGGCCAGTCTGTCGCAGCGTTCATTAAATGGATGTCCGGCGTGACCGCGCACCCATTCCCAATCGATCTGGTGCCGATCGGCAAGGGTCGCAAGCTGCTTCCAGAGATCCTGGTTGGCAACTCCGTCCGGGGTGTCGAGTCGTCCGGTACGAATCCAGCCGCGCAGCCATTCGTTCATCCCGCGCACCAGGTATTGCGAATCGCTGAAGACCCGAACCGTACTCCGATTTTTAAGCGCTTCCAGACCGCGGATTGCTGCCGTCAGCTCCATTCTTTGCGAGGTGGAGGTCGAAACGGAGCCGCTCAACTCTTTTTCATGCTCTCCGTAGCGAAGAAGCACTCCATATCCGCCGGGGCCGCTGCTGCTGCAGGAACCGTCGCTGTAGAGTTCGACCAGACCAGCCGGCGGCGGGGTGAACGCGACCGCCAACGCTTCCAGCTCCAGCTCGTGCAACAACGGGATCAACTCCGCACCGTTCGGCGTCTTTTTTTTCAGTTCGTCAAGACAGATCTCCAGCTCAACGTTATAAGAGACGGTGGCGAGTATTTTTGAGAGTCGGGCCTGATCGGCAAAGGTGTGCAGATTTTCCCGGCGTTTCTTCCCGTTTACCAGGCTTTTCCACTCCAGCACCTTTTCGAGGGAACCGAATCGGGACACCAGCTCGGCTGCGGTCTTTTCGCCGATGCCGGGGACGCCCGGAATATTGTCCGAACTGTCACCGGCCAGACCGAGCACGTCCGGCACCAGCGCCGGCATGACGCCGAACCGTTCCACAACCTGTTGCGGCCCGCAACGTTTCCCTTTCATGGTATCAAGCAGGGTGATGCGCTCGTCAACAATCTGCATCAGGTCTTTATCGCCGGTGACAACCGTCACCTCAAGCTCTGTCGCAGCAAAGCGGCGTGCCAGAGTTGCAATCAGATCATCGGCCTCAAATCCGGGCGCTTCGAGCGCCGGAATATTGAGCGCCTGGACGATCTGTTTGATGTAGGGAATCTGTCGGGCAAGATCGTCGGGGATGTCGTCGCGGTTCGCTTTATAGTCGGAATAAAGCTCTTTACGAAAACTCTCCGCCCGCGGCCGGTCGAAGACGACCGCGAGATAATCGGGGCGGTTCTTTTGTATCAGGTGCAAAAGCATACGGGTGAAACCATACACGGCATTGGTCGGCAGACCGGCTGTGGTGGCCAGAGCACGCATACCGTAGTAGGCGCGGTAGATATAACTCGATCCGTCCAGCAGGTAGAGCTGCAAACAGGATTCTGTTTGTGGTTTTGGTAGCGGCATAGTCCCTCTGAATTTCAAGCCCGTTTTGGTCGATCAGAAAAGAAGCGTGCGTTCCGATTCAAATTCCATCTTTTTACCGGAGACCGGATCCTTGAATTGCACCTTTTGGGCGAGAAGCTGTAACGGCTTGTCAAAATCGTCCGCCTGTTTCGGCAGA
>JACUTX010000267.1 GCA_014859615.1 Desulfuromonadales bacterium
TGGGGGGCAGGTCGCCGAGATGTTGGAAGATTGCCTTACCGGCGGCCTTGAGTTAGTCGGGAAAGTAGAGTTCTGTAGAGATAGAATTTAATAATTCTCGATAAAATGAAATTTGGAGTACTTTTTCCAAATCATACAAATGAAGATATTCGATATATTTAACTAAAATTTTAAATTCAACTACATTATTGGTTGATGCTATTGGCAATAACTCTATATAAGAACCCTTAATTTTTGGGAATGTGTCTCTATCATCTCTGAATTTATTTATCCAATAAAAAGCAACAACATCCGAGTTAATAAACGCTAAAATCATTTCAGGGGATATCCCTGCTTCAACATTTATCATAAAAGCTGTATTTAAAACACAAAACCCATTTCTATCAATTCCTGCTTCTGGAAATTTACCGACTTGCGGGACCAAAATTTTATTAGCAGAGAATTGCGCATCCTCATTCCAACAACCACCCGACTGTGCTTCACGGTTAAAATAACAATACATATTATTAAATTTTACATTATAAGCCTTTATATCTCTTCCAGTATAACAAGGTTTGTGATAGTTATTTTTTTGTGATTTATCTGGTTTTTCCAATACATCATTTGGAAATTTCTTCCTATCTCTTAACTGCATTCCGAAGTTTACCTTCGAAATCTCACCAATGCGGCGAAAATTTCTTGACTCTAATAAAGAGAGGACAATAGAAGCTTTATCATTAATTGGTGGTATTAAAAGTGAATCTCCAACAGTAAAATAACTCTTCGACAAATTTCCTATTAATTTTACTTCAAAATCTCCGTTCAACCCCATCAAACCTCTGAGAAAAAGTATTTTTTCTTGGCAATATCTATTTACTTCAGTAATGCTTGTGTTTACTGATGCCTTAAATACAGATCCTTCTATGTTTACAATTTTTTCAAGACCGGCTTTTATTAGATAAAGTCTCAAGTTTTTCGTATAGTTATTTGACTGATAATTTGTCGGAGTTATAAGAGTAGAAAATCCGCTAGCATTGATTAACTTAATACTTTTTTCGAAAAAAAGATGATACAAATCGACCTTGTACGCACACACTTCGTAGGTGGATTTGAAAAATGTGATTTTTTTTTCGTCTCTATATTTATCTTGGAGAAGTACGTATGGCGGGTTGCCGATCACGACATCAAAGCCGCCTTTGTGATGCCAGACCTCGGAGAACATCAGTCTGAAGTCGAAATCGACCGAATAGCCAAACGTGCTCTTTGATCCTGCCATTCGTTTACGGATTTCATTGTCAATCTTCTTTTTCAAATCCGCTTTGCGGCTGTGATCCGTCTCAGCAAAAAACTGCTTCTTCAACTCCTCAATCTTATCCGTCGCCGGGCTCTGCCAATTCTCCGGGAACCCGATCAATGAATCCCCTTGCACAATCTTGTAGTCCAGATTCGGCAACGCCGCGATGGTGCCGTAATCCTCTTCGTCCACAATCAGCGACAGCCACAACCGCAAGCGGGCAATGTCGATAGCCGAGGCATCGATATCGACGCCGTAAATTGATTCGGCAATGGCGTGGCGTTTGAGGTCGTAGGCGCTCTTATCGTTGCCGCTGTGGGGAGCCAGTGCCAGCCGAGCATTGACGATCTCGTGCAGCAAACCCACCGGGAAGGCCCCGGAGCCGATAGCCGGGTCGCAAACCTTGATATCGGCCAGGGCGGCATCAATCTCCTTGGCTTGTTTTCTCACCGATTCAGGAAGCTGGAACCTGTAGGTCTCCGTCTCTTTTCCCTTACTCAGAACCCGTGTATCGTTCTCTAATGCCAGATGCCCCTTGCGGATCAAGATTTCGATATCCTCTTTAGGTACCTTTACATCCTGATGCTCGGCAGTCAGTTTGAGTTGCCCCTTGCTGGTGGTATTGGCAAACAGACTGGTCTGGGGTGAATCGAGCTCCTCGTAGCTGGTGGCGTAGCTGTTCAGCCGGTTGTCCAGATAGTGAATCAAACTCTCCTGACACATGTAGTGGACGATTTCGCGTGGAGTGTAGAAAGCCCCCTTGGATTTTCGTTCGGTGTCTTCAAGCATATTCTCGAAGACTTTACCAAGCATTTCGGGGTCGACCGCCACCTCTTTATCGAGCGGCTCGTCTTCCTTGATGGTGAAGTTGTAGCGGTCGAAGACATCGAGGATGCCGGTGCCGACATCGCCGGCCTTGGTCTTTTCCTCGTTGTGAAAGAGGCTGTTGGGGAGATCGATGGTTTCGTTTTGCCAATCATAGTCGGCCTCGAACAGACCACCGTTCAGAAATGGTATCCGGCAAAAGAAACGTTCATAATAGCCGGGGTCGTCCTGCCCCTTGCGCTCGCAGGCCAGCGCCTCGTAAAAGAGATATTGCAGAAAATCGTGGTAATAACTGCAGCCAATTTGGGCGATCTGCTCGTAGCGTTCACGCATGAAGCGTTTTGAGCCCTCGCCCCAGTTCTTCCCCTGCGCCGCGCCCAGCCACCCCTTCTTCTGCAGGAAATAGAGAAAGACGATCTGGCCGAGCAACTTTTTGGCAAAGCGGCTGACCGCCTGATCGATCTCTTCTTCGTTGGCGCACTTGAAAAAGTGCTGTTTCTTGAGCTGCTCGCTGAGTTTCTGGAAGAGCGCTTTGTACTGATCGAAAAATTCGTCAGTAACCTTCTCAATGGAAAAGGCCGCTTCGATCTCGTCGATGCGCGGGTCGGCATAATCCATGGTCAGGACCGGCAGCAGCTGCTTGCAGGCGGTGTGACTATTTTCGTGCTTCCCGACCAGGAAGGAGTGGCGCTTGGCCGGGGTCAGCTCCTGCTTGAGTTTGACCTTCCCCTTGTCATCCTTGTAAGCCTCATGCTCGATCTTGACGAAGGAGAAGCGCCAATCGGCACCGCCATCGTCTTTTGCGTAGAAAGCGATTAAGGACGCGGGTTTTTCGAATTGTTTGAGTCGGTTTACGGCGAAGCTCCGCAACGCTGTACGTGCTCTTTCCAGTTTGGTAAAGGTTTTCACTTCAACAACCAGCAAATCCAGCTCTTCACCATCGGGATCAATGTACTTGCCCAGACACCAGTATTGATTGACATGCTGATTAAAGGCCTCTGGTATCAGGTTGCCGGTGTAATGTTTTCCACCACGTGAGCCAGGTTCTATTTTATTCAGAAAATTTTGGAGAAAGTGCTGATATCGCTCACGATCAAATGGGCCCTTAAAAATGTTCTCTATCAGCTGTTGAGCCTGTTTCTTATCCATGAATTATTCCCCGCCTCCTGCAACCTGATAACCGGACAGAATGATCTCGCGTCGTGCCCCGCTGGAGCGTTTGGTCTGTGCATTCCCCTCATCCACCGAGCGGATGTGCTTGCGCAAAATCGCCAGCAGTTCCGATGGATCGAGGGTTTTCTCAAAGGCTTTTTTGAGGTTCTGGGCTGTCTTTTTCGCCATCAGCCCCTGGGCGATCATTTTGCGCACCCCGTC
>JACUTX010000022.1 GCA_014859615.1 Desulfuromonadales bacterium
TTCAGTCGGCATCAAATGGTATTCAAGGATCAGCGGCAATTTATCCAACAGCGAAAACTCTCTTCAATCGGCTTCGGTATTGGTGCACTCTGTCTTCTCGCTATCCCTTTTTTGCAGTTTTTTACCATTCCGCTCGGAGTGATCGGCGCCGTTCATTTTTGGCGGGATAGCACAATATCACAACTGCTGGAGAGCTCTGATGTCGATTGAAGTTGCTATAGAGGCGGCAGATTTAAATCTGCCGCCTCTTTTGGTTTAAAAGCAATTATTCTGGTTTTTTGTCAGGTCGGCTGAAAGATTTGTCTTGTATCGATGCGGGACGCTTACCAGCTGTATCGAAGCGGATCAATCTTCCCTTTTTGCATCAGCCCGAGAGAGAAAGCAATTTTGCCTGGGTTGCAAGGCTTTATGTTTGCAGTTTTTCCGAATGCAGCACTGCTCGCCATCGCCGCTTTTTTGATCTTCTCCTGATCTGTTTTTGAGACCGCTTTGGATGCAGTCAGAACATTATCCGGATTCAGAGCTATTGAGACCCCCGGTATCAGATGCATGACCAGATCAGGATATTCTTTGGCGCGCGCTTCCCACCACCAGTTTTTGACAACTGCCCCTTTAGCCCGGCCTGCTTGAAGGGCAGCGATTGCGGCGCCATGATTGGCTACACCGATGGCGGCTTTGCCGTCGGTTGCTGCCTTGGCACTCGATTCACCGGATGAAGCACCGATGGCAAAGGCTATCTGTTCAGGGGTGTTAATAAGAACATCCATCGGATCAACCCCTTTAGGGAGGATCAGAACGCCGGAATAGAGCTCTTTGCCGTCAATATTCTGCACCAACTGCGTCCCGAGTTTACGGGCGGCTATAATAGACTGAACAAAAGAACCGACGTAAACCAGATTTTCACTTTTTGAATTGAATGCTGTGAGAATCTCGGGGTAACTCTTGGCAATCCGGGGCTTGATTTGCAGCCCGGAATTTTCAGTGAGAGCCGTAGTGATCGCTTCCGCTTCTGAACTCTTTGATTTCCACGCGGGAGGGAACCAGCAGGTCAGCTCATCGGCGGCAAAGAGCGGCTGAACCAGACCAAAGGCAAAAATTGTGGCAAAAATCGTGATCAAAAACTTTTTCATTGTATCTTCTCCATTGCCGGTTGTGACCGGCGCCGGACACGATGAATAACAGAGGCAGTCGCGTCCTTACATTAACTTTTATGTACCGAGATTAAAAACAAAAAAGAGCCACTATAATCGAAGTGGGCTCTTTTAAAATTGAGTTCTCTTCGACAGCCCGGCTATCCCGATGGGACCCGCAGCTTTGCGTCACCGGATTACTCCAGCTTTGCCTGTTCGGAAAAATATTGTATAGAAATAGACGACAAACGGTATCTTTGTCAAGCTCTAAATTAGATTATTTTAAAAAATAGTGATTAATAGATTTCAAAAAAAGTCTGGTGTCATGTGAATCGGCTACTCTTTTGGTTCCTCTTCGTCCGGGCTCTTTACTGGTTGAGCCGTCGGCGTAGGCTCGATCGTCTCCTCTTCGTTTTTTAGTCGCTCGATTGCAGCGATCAGATCGACAGCGGAGTGCCTCAGCGTGTCGAGCTGTGAAAGTAGTTCTTTGACTTCAGGCTGAGTCATGATCACTTTGACTTCTGCTGCCTGCAGATTATCAATCGACCTGCCAAGATCGGTGTGAGCCATGTCTATCTTTTTTTGGATTGCGTTCAGATCGATCTTTTTCTGAACAATTTTCTTGTACTGGTTAGCCTTGAAGGATGCGCTGTGGAACCCTTTTTTTGTCGCTTTCAGTATCCTCTCAGAGGTCGATAAAAAATTCTCTTTCAGATCATGTTTTTCAGTCATAATTCCCTCCAGTTTTTTTGATTGGACATCATCCTATCATTGTCAGAGGGAGCGTCAAGCAGATATTCACAACGGGCCTTGCCCTTGAGCTTCTGATCGATTAAACTAGCGCGAATCTATAAATAACAGAGGAGATTTTAATGAATGCTGAACGGGGGAAAACCCGCTTCCAGATTGATCTACGCCGCTATCTGCGCGAACAGAGCATTGACCGGGATCTGATCAGATTGATCTGCGAAATATCCGATGCGTCAAAATATATTATTAATTCCATCCGTACAGGTGATCTTGGTGTCGCTGGTACCTCAAATTTGTACGGCGAAAAACAGTTGGCGCTGGATGTGCTGTCGGATCGAATTATTCAGAAGCGCCTTAAATTTTCGGGTGTTGTAGCGAATATTGTCTCGGAAGAAACTCCGGAAATCATTTCCGTGTCTGAACCGTCGAATCGTCGTTATTCAGTACTGTTTGATCCGCTTGATGGATCGTCTCTGGTTGATGTAAACCTTGCTGTTGGAACGATTGTCTCGATCTACGAAGGGGAATCAGTACTTCAGGCCGGACGAAATCAGGTTGCAGCTCTGTATATTCTCTACGGGCCGCGAACAACTATGGTGTTGTCATTCGGCAGCGGTGTGCACGAATTTGCCATGAATCAATTGATGGATTATGACTTGGTTACCGAAAATTTGACCATGGCTGGCCCGGCCAGGGTCTATTCTCCGGGAGGGATGCGCAGCAGGTATTCGTCTGGAACCGAAAAGTTTATTCAATATATTGAAAATACCGGTGCCAAGCTTCGTTATAGCGGCGGTTTCGTTCCAGATATCAATCAGGTGCTTATTAAACGGGGTGGTCTGTTCATGTATCCACATCTGACCGATTCGCCACAAGGAAAATTGCGGACCCTGTTTGAGCTTAATCCGATGGCTTACCTGATCGAACAGGCCGGTGGTGCTGCGTCGACCGGGCGACAGCCGATTCTCGATGTTGTTCCGCAAGCGATCGATGATCGGGCTCCGATCTTTATCGGCAGCAAAGCCGAGGTTGCCATGGCAGAAAAATTTATTGCCGAACACGGCTGATCTGTTCTACTGACATTAAAAAAAGAGAGCTGTGCACAGCTCTCTTTTTTTGGTCATCTGAATTTATTGCACAGCGAGGATCTAACCCCCTCGCAAGGCGCCGGGTTATTTACTTTTTCAGGGAGATCAGTGCCTGCTGGTAAATTTCCTGAAAGTTTCCAGGTGCATCAACATTGATGTTCAGATCGCAGATCAGCCCATCGATAATATCGTAAATCCAGCCATGCACGCAGACCTTCTGGCCCCGATCCCAGGCATCACCCAAAACGGTTGTCCGGCAGATATTGGCTGTCTGTTCAACCACATTCAATTCACAGAGTAAGTTGCTCTTTTTTTTCTCATCAGTAATGTCGGTAAACAGCCCTTCATGCTTCCAGTAAACGTCCTTTATATGACAAAGCCAGTTATCGATTAAACCTTGCCGGTTCTGGTTCTGAAGTGCTGCGCTGATGCCGCCACATCCGTAATGACCGCAGACGATAATATGTTTGACTTTAAGGACTTCGACGGCATATTGCACGACTGTAAGGCAATTCAGATCAGTATGGATAACCATATTTGCAACATTACGGTGGACAAACATCTCTCCGGGGAGCAGGTCGACAACCTGGTTGGCTGGTACGCGGCTGTCGGAACATCCGATCCAAAGATATTCCGGTGCTTGTCTGGTTGTCAGTCGGTTGAAAAAGTCGGGATCCTCGGCAGTGACCCTTTCAGCCCAGGCCCGATTCTTTTTCTGTAGTGAAATGAGATTATTCATTCAAATCCTTTTGGTCTTTTTTGCTTTTTTATTTTTATTACTCACCACCAAAGGTCTCACCATAATCTGCAATGGCCGCCTTTATCACATTGTAAGCGTGCTCACGTCCATAAGCCTCGGATACTTCGACGACCGTTTTCTGACCCGGAATCAGTTTGTAGGTACTGAAATAGTGGCGCAACCGTTCGACATAGACTTCAGGGAGTTCAGAGACATCATTAATGTGTGCATAGAGGTTATCGTTAGCCAGAATCGCGATAATTTTGTCATCGGCTTCGCCATGATCGATCATCTGCAGGCCACCGACAACTTTGGCATTGAGAATCACCTCCGGTCGGCTGATCGGTCTTTCACTGATGACACAGATATCAAGTGGGTCACCGTCGGCGACCTCGGTCTTGTCGGAGAGTGCCGCAACCCGTTTGCCGCAGAAGGTTTTTGGAATGAAGCCGTAGAGGTTCGGTGGAACCGAGCTCGCCCGGTGCGGACGATCGACCCGCAGATAACCGGTCTCCTTATCGATTTCGTATTTAACCCGGTCAAAGGGGGTCAGTTCTATGTATGCGAGAACAACTTCGGGCGGGTTCGGCCCAGAACTCAAACCGTGCCAGGGGTGGGGACGCCAGCGATAAAAAGGTTTCGGGAAGCTCATCTTTTCCTCCTCACGATCATTGCGTGTAAAATAACATAATTTAGTCAATATTCCGAAAAAAAAGCCTGCCGATCAGACCGGCAGGCTTTTTTTATGCGAGACATATAAAGATTACTTGAGCAAGTCCTTAACCTTGTCGTACCCCGTGCTGTAGGCTTTCTTGTTCAGGTCGAGAAAAGCTTCAGGTACTTTAGCCAGAACAGCTTTTTCTCCGGATTCGCGTGCAACGACGTCAGTCAGAGCGATCATTGCGCCGAGTGCAACGACATTGGCGACGATTTCACGTCCAACTTCTTCTTTTGCTGTGCGGGTGATCGGAAATTTATAGGTTTTAAAATTCCCCTTCGGCTCGTTCTTAACAAAATCGGAATCGAGAAGCAGAACGCCGCCGTCTTTGATGCCGTTAGCGTACTTATCGGCAGCTTCCTGGGTCATAGCGAGGCAGGCGTCGACAACGGTCGCCTTCGGGTAATCAATCGGGCTGTCGGAGATAATAACTTCCGATTTAGAGGCCCCGCCTCTGGCTTCAGGCCCGTAGCTCTGTGATTGGACAGCGTATTTCCCTTCTACAATCGAAGCGGCCTCAGCGAGGATGATTCCGGCGGTGATCAGACCCTGACCACCAGCGCCGGAAAAGCGAATTTCGTATCTTTTTGTCATCGATATTCTCCTTTTCGGTTAATGATCAGGCGCTTTTCGCCAGGTCGATAATCTTAGCGTACTGTTCGGTATATTCAGGACGCACTTCTTTATGCAGCACGCCGGTCAGCATCTTCCCGTCAAGCTGCTCGGCTGTCATCTTGGCTGCAGCAGCAACCGGAACGGCCATATCTTTCAGGCGCTTCATCATGTCGATAACACTGCGGAATTGGTTGCGGCGACCGTAGGTGGTCGGGCAGTCGTCGATCACTTCAATAATCGACATCCCTTTGTGTTTGATCCCTTCAGCGATCAGCTTGTCGATCTGGGTCGCGTGGAAGGCGGTGGTCCGGGCAACAAAGGTTGCGCCGGCACCGATGGCGAGCTTGCTGATATCGAAGACCGGATCCGGGTTGCCGTAGACAGTTGTTGAAGCTTTGTCTCCGGTCGGGGTGCAAGGTGAAAACTGACCACCGGTCATGCCGTAGATGAAGTTATTCATGATGACGTACGTCATGTCGATATTACGACGGCAGGCATGGATGAAGTGGTTACCGCCGATAGCCGTACCATCACCGTCGCCGCCGACAACAATCACATTCATTTCAGGCTTGGCCATTTTTACACCGGTTGCAAAAGCCGCTGCACGTCCATGTGCGGTGTGCAGGGTGCAAGCGTCAATGTAGCCGGAGATACGGCTGGCGCAGCCGATACCGGAAACGATTGCGGTGTTCTTGCGATCGAGTTCGCAGGTGTCCATGGCCCGGATCAGGCCTTTCATAACGATTCCGTGACCACAGCCAGGGCACCAGATGTGCGGCAGTTTGCCGGGACGGAGCGATTTATCGTAATCATATGCCATTTTAGAGTGCCTCCTTAACCTGAGCGATGAGTTGGCCCGGGTTGATCGGCTCACCGTCGACACGACCAATAAACGGGGTTGCGCAGGTGCCTTTGGCAACGCGCTCGACTTCAAGCAGCATCTGGCCGAGGTTCATCTCTGCTACAACGATCGCTTTGACCTGTTTTGCCAGTTCGGCGATCCGATTTTCCGGGAATGGCCAGAGGGTGATCGGACGGAACAGGCCGGCTTTGATCCCTTCTTTGCGGAGCTCATTGACCGCATATCGGGCCGAGCGACTGGTTGAGCCGTAAGCGAAGATAACTACTTCAGCGTCGTCAGTCAGATACTCTTCGTTCGATTCAATGTCAGCGCGGGCTTCCGGTTTTTCAACCTTTGAGATCTGACGACGCTCTTCCGCGTCGACCAGCTCTGCTTTGGTAGTCGGGAAACCGTCTGCGGCTTTGTTCAGGCCGGTGACATGAAATTTATAGTCACTGCCGAATGCAGCCAGCGGCGGAACGTCAGATTTCGATGCGTCAAACGGTTTGTAATCTTCCGGGGAATCGGTCGGGGCCGTGCGGTCGATCACTTCCAACTCGCCAGCTTCCGGGAACTCGATCCGCTCACGCATGTGGCCGACAATTTCATCATAAAGGACCTGAACCGGCATCCGGTATTTCTCGGCCAGATTGAAGGCACGAACCGTTTCAGAAAAGATCTCCTGAACGGACGCCGGAGCGACAGCGATGGTCGCATGGTCACCATGGGTTCCCCACCGGGCCTGCTGGACATCAGATTGGCCCGGGCCGGTCGGCATGCCGGTGGACGGGCCACCACGCATAACGTTGATAATTACGCAGGGGATTTCGGCGATGCAGGCATAGCCGATCAATTCCTGCTTGAGGGAGACGCCTGGTCCAGAGCTCGCAGTCAACGACTTGGAGCCGGCCAGAGAAGCGCCGATGACCGAAGCCATTGCGCCGATTTCGTCTTCCATCTGGATGAATTTACCGCCTCGTTTCGGAAGTTCGATCGACAGAACTTCTGCAATTTCCGTAGAGGGTGTGATAGGGTAACCGCCGAAAAACATACAGCCGGCATACAATGCGCCTTGGGCACATGCATCGTTCCCCTGCAGCAGAGCAACTTTCTTAGCCACGGTTTACGACCTCCTGTTAGTGTTTAGTTCTTATGGACTTTAATGGCAAAATCCGGGCATCGCAGTTCGCATTGCATGCAGGCGATGCAGGCATCTGCATCAACAACCTTGACGACAAAGGCATCCATTGCCAAAACTTTTGTCGGACAGAATTCTGCGCAGATTGAACATCCCTTGCAATAACGCTCAATAATCTCTATTTCGGCCTTACGACTGCTCATTCCGATTCATCTCCTTTTCTTTTATAATAACCGTGTCAAACACGGTTTTGATTTGCGGCGAAAGCCTAACATACCAATCCTTGAATATGCCAGAGTTTTTTGACCGCACAAGCAGATTCTAGCATTGATAAAAAGAAGCCAGAAAAAGTTGAGTATAAGTAACAATTATGTTCACACTGCATCAGTCAATAAAGAAGGGCAATGTCGCCATTGCCCTTCTCGTAATACATATAACAAGTGGGCGATTAGATTTTCATGCTGCCGACGAGCTCTTTAACTGCGGCAACCGAGTTGTCCATCAACGCCTGCTCTGTGGCGTCGAGTTTGAATTCAATAATTTTTTCAATCCCATTGGCGCCGAGAATACACGGAACGCCGACGTAGAACCCTTTTACGCCGAATTCACCATTGAGGAGTGCGCAGACAGGCATCACACGTTTCTGGTCTTTGAGGATCGATTCGGCCATTGCCACGGCAGAAGAGGCCGGGCTGTAGAAAGCGCTGCCGTTACCGAGGAGCTTGACGACTTCGCCGCCAGCAGCCTTGGTCCGCTCAACCATGGCGGTCATCACTTCTTTGGCTTTGTCAGCTCCGTACTTCTGCTCGAGAAGTTCCATGACCGGGATACCGTTTACGCTGGCATAACGGACCAAGGGAACCATGGTGTCGCCGTGGCCTCCAAGAGTCATAGCTGTAACGTCTTTAACCGACACGCCAAGTTCCCAGGCGATGAATGCGGCAAAACGGGCCGAGTCAAGAACGCCTGCCTGACCCATGACGCGCTCAGACGGGAAACCGGTGATTTTCTGGCAGAGGGTGACCATGGCGTCGAGCGGGTTGGAGATGATGATAACGAAAGCGTTCGGGGCGTTCTGCTTGATCCCCTCGGAGACCTGGGTCATGATCTTGGCATTGACCTCGATCAGATCATCACGGCTCATGCCCGGTTTTCGCGGCAGGCCAGCTGTGACGATAACGATGTCTGAACCTTTGATGTCGGCGTAACTGTTGGCGCCCGTCAGTTTGACGTCGAAGCCATCGACCGGAGAAGCTTCGGCAATATCAAGGCATTTTCCTTGGGGCATCCCTTCCACGATATCAAACAGAACGACGTCTCCGAGTTCGCGCAGGGCACAAAGCTGAGCCAGTACGCCACCAATCTGTCCACCACCGATCAGAGCAATTTTTGATCTAGCCATTCTTTTTCTCCTTTAGTAGATAATGTCGCCAGCCACCTCTGCAGCAGGCATTGAAGTAAACCTGTTTTTGTTCAGGTCGTCAGAATAGAATAACGTTGTATACAGTATACAAACAATTTTTTACTGTCAAGAATCCTTTGCAGTTTAAATAAATTTAATTTAAATCTGGTGCTGTGCAGAGATCTTGGTTCGGTTCTGGTCGATTTACGGCACAAAAAAGCCCACCTTCCGGTGGGCTTTTTTTGACTTTTCTGTTTCAGATTACAGCGCATCAATGATTGCATTGAGCGTTGCACTCGGGCGCATCGCTTTTTGCGTCTTGACAACATCGGGCTTGTAGTAGCCGCCAATATCGACAGGGCTCCCCTGCGCGGCGATCAACTCTTCGTTGATCTTCGCTTCATTTTTCTCAAGTGCCGAGGCAACATCGGTGAAGCGGGCTGCAAGGGCCGGTTCGCTGGTCTGGGCAGCCAGAGCCTTTGCCCAGTAGAGGGCGAGATAGAAGCTGCTTCCACGGTTATCAATCTCTTTTACCTTGCGGGAAGGTGCCTTGGCGTTTTCCAGATACTTGGTGATCCCTTCATCAAGGGTGTCCGCAAACATCTGTATTTTTTTGTCGCCGGTTCTGTTGGCAATATGCTCAAGAGATGGAACCAGAGCGCAGTATTCACCCAAAGAATCCCAGCGCAGGTGCCCTTCTTTGAGAAACTGCTCGACATGTTTGGGGGCAGAGCCGCCAGCGCCGGTCTCAAATAGTCCACCGCCCTGCAACAACGGCACGATGGAGAGCATCCGCGCACTGGTACCGAGTTCCAGAATCGGGAAGAGGTCGGTCAGGTAGTCACGCAGGGCGTTACCGGTAACGGAAACAGTATCGAGCCCTTTTCTGGCGCGATCGCAAGAGAGTTTCATCGCTTCGTCCGGAGTCATGATGCGGATATCAAGAGTGGTGGTGTCGTGATCCTTGAGGTATGTTTCAACCTTTTTAATGATCTGGGCATCGTGGCCGCGCTCAGGGTCGAGCCAAAAAACAGTCGGAGCACCACTCGCCTTGGCACGAGTCACCGCCAGCTTGACCCAGTCGCGGATCGGAGCATCTTTGGTCTGACAGGATCTGAAAACATCACCCGCTTCGACGCTCTGTTCCAGCAGCGTTGCTCCGGAGGCGTCAACGACCCGGATCTTACCGTTCCCCTGCGCAATGAAGGTTTTGTCGTGAGAGCCGTACTCTTCGGCTTTCTGGGCCATCAGGCCGACGTTGGAGACGTGTCCCATGGTCGCCGGATTGAACTGACCATGTTTCTGGCAGTCTTCAATGATCGTTTGATAAATCGTTGCATAACAACGATCAGGGATCATGGCGAGAGTGTCCTGTGGCTGATCCTGCAGATTCCACATCTGGCCGCCATCACGTACCACGACCGGCATTGATGCATCAATGATCACATCGTTGGGGACGTGCAGGTTGGTAATACCGTTGCGGGAATCGACGATCGCCAAGGCCGGACGGGTTTTATAAACGGCCATGATGTCGGCTTCAATTTCGGCTTTTTTGGCTTCGGGCAACCGCTTGATCTTGGCGTATACTTCACCCAGACCGTTGCTGATATTGACCCCCAGCTCTTTGAAGGTCGCAGCGTGTTTTTCAAAAACATCTTTATAGTAGACGGTGACGCATTTGCCGAAGATATAGGGGTCGGATATCTTCATCATTGTCGCTTTGAGGTGCAGGGAGAGGAGCACATCCGCTTTTTTTGCTTCCTCAATCTGTTCAGCATAAAATTTTTGCAGCGCATTGATATTAAGAACCGAAGAGTCGATGACCTCGCCAGCCTGTACCGGCATATCTTTTTTCAGCACGGTGACACTGCCATCACTCCCGACAAACTCGTAGTTGACCTTGGTTGCACTCTTGATGGTGGTGGAGGTCTCACTCCCATAAAAGTCGTTGTTGGTCATATGTGCGACGCGGGTTTTCGATCCGGCTGGCCAGGGCTTCATCATCCGATGCGGGTTGCTCTGGGCAAATTTCTTGACCGAAGCGGCTGCCCGGCGGTCGGAGTTCCCTTCGCGCAAAACCGGGTTGACCGCACTCCCCAGACATTTTGCGAAACGTGCCTGAAGTGCCTTTTCGGCGTCGTTTTTGGGCTCTTCAGGATAATCGGGGATTTTGAATCCCTTCTCTTGCAGCTCTTTAATGGCATTTTGCAACTGGGGGATGGAGGCACTCACATTCGGCAGTTTGATGATGTTACACTCAGGATCCTGAGTCAGTTCGCTGAGTTGAGTCAGGTAGTCAGGGATTTTTTGATCTTCGGTCAGATTGTCGGGAAAATTAGCGATAATTCTCCCCGACAGGGAGATGTTTTTTGTTTCGACATCCACACCGGAGCCCTTGAGGAATTTTTTTACGATTGGGAGAAGGGCGTAGGTAGCCAACGCGGGTGCTTCATCAATCTCCGACCAGATAATTTTCGATGCCATGTTTTCTCTCCTTGGGGTTTTTGTATGTGTTACCAGAGGTAAAATGAAAGGTCACTTGATGTTTGCCAGACAGACAAATCAAGCGCTTTAACTCGCATTAAAGATCCACAGGAACAGCTGCTCGTAACAAATTATGTGACAAAATGTGTATACAGTATACAAAGAGGCAGGGGGCTGTCAAGGGAAAATCAAAACCGTGTTTCGAGTTTGGATTTTACTCTTTTCGCGCCGTCAGATGACGTCAGTTGGTCTTCGTTTTGGGTGTTGCAGGGGTGAAGATCGTCGACTCCCGTGCTGTATTTCTGGCTTGTTCCATCTCCAGATCAGAGACGTCACGTGGGATCGACAGGCGTTGGCCGGGGTAGATCTGTTGCGGGTCCTTGATCTGGTCGCGGTTCGCTTTATAGATGAGTGGCCAGAGGAGGGGGTCACCATAAACTCTTGTTCGACTTGCGATAACAAACAGGTTCTCGCCATTTGTGACGGTATAACTGGTCGGTTTGGTTTCAGGTTGAGATTCTTCTTCTTTTGTGAAATCGATAACCGCCGCCTGGTCGGCAATCGCAGCCCGCCAGGCTTTCAACAGAGCTTTTTTCTGGATTTCAAGCTGGTGAATTTTGTTTTCAGCCAGATTAAGTGAACGGATGTAAGCTGTCACTTCAGCCTGATGGGCTTGGGTAATTGCGGTATCCAATGTCGCTCGGGCCTCTTTGATATCTCCCTTGTCGAGCAGGGTTTCACCCTTGTCGAGGGTTAATTGTGCTGCACGGTACTCTTCTACGGCCATTGTTGCGGCACCGGCCCGGTCGGCATCCCGAACCGCTTCACGAGCCAGTTCCCGTTCAAACAGCTGCGGTGACGAGGCGCAACCGAAGGCGGTGAAGAACAGGGTCAGAAGTAATAGAACAGGACCGTTGCGAAAAAAAATCGACATGATCAGTTTTTGTCTCCGATTGTTTTACGGATGCGGATGGAGAGCTCAGTCAGCTGTTTGTCATCGACAACTCCAGGAGCTTCGGACATCATGCAGGCGGCTTTCTGGGTTTTCGGGAAAGCGATAACGTCGCGGATCGAATCGGATCCGGTCAGGATCATCATGATGCGATCGAGACCGAAGGCGATACCGCCATGAGGTGGAGCACCGAATTCGAGTGCATCGAGCAGAAAACCGAATTTCTGACGGGCCTCTTCTTCTTCAATCCCAAGGAGTGCGAACATGCGGGATTGAACCGACTGGTCGTGGATACGAATCGAACCCCCGCCGATTTCCGAACCGTTCAGAACCAGATCGTAGGCTTTGGCGCGAACCTTGCCCGGATCGGCGTCGAGCAGTGCAATATCCTCATCAAGCGGGGCTGTAAACGGGTGATGGACGGCAACGTGACGTTTCGCCTCGCCATCCCATTCGAGGAGTGGAAACTCTGTGACCCAGACAAATTTGTAAAGATTCGGATCGGTCAGGCCGAGTTTCTGGGCAATATGTCCCCGTAGACGACCGAGTGCCTCATTGGTTATTTTTGCCGTATCGGCGACGAACAGAACGAGATCGCCAGGGGCGGCATCGACTTTCTTGCTGATGGCTGCCAACTCGGGTTCGGTAAAAAACTTGGCAATTGGTGACTGCCAGCTGCTATCATCCTGAATTTTAACCCAGGCGAGCCCCTTGGCGCCGTAAATGGCGGCAAAGTTGGTCAGATCGTCAAGCTCCTTGCGGGAGAACCCCGCCCCCCCTTTAACGTTTAACGCCTTGACGAGCCCCCCTTTTTCAGCCGCGTCGGCAAAGACTTTGAAGCCGCACCCCTTGACTAAATCGGTGATGTTGCTCAACTCCAGTGCAAAACGCAGATCCGGGTTGTCGACGCCGTAGCGATCGAGGACTTCATCGTAACTCATGCGTGGCATCGGGAGCGTCAGTTCGATCCCAAGCGCTTCTTTGAATATATTTGCAATCAATCCTTCCATGATCGTCATGATATCTTCGCGATCGACGAAGGAGAGTTCGCAGTCGATCTGGGTGAATTCCGGTTGCCGGTCGGCGCGCAGATCTTCATCACGGAAGCATTTGACAATCTGAAAGTAGCGATCGAATCCGGAGACCATCAGCAGCTGTTTGAACAGCTGCGGTGATTGCGGCAGAGCGAAGAAGTTGCCGGGGTGCACCCGACTCGGAACCAGATAGTCGCGAGCCCCTTCCGGGGTACTTTTCGTCAACACCGGTGTTTCGATCTCAAGGAAATTGTTGGCGGAAAGGTAGCCACGGACGGTCTGTGCAACTTTGTGTCGCATCATCAGGTTGCGTTGGATCGATTCGCGCCGCAGGTCGAGGTAGCGGTATTTCAGACGGACATTTTCTGCGACATCGGTGAAGTCGTTGAGCATGAATGGTGGTGTTTTGGCTTCGTTGAGGATGCGAAGTTCACTGATTTCTATCTCGACCTCACCGGTCGACATTTTTGTATTGATCGTCCCTTCCGGTCGGCGTGAAACTTTGCCGCGGATCGCAATAACGAATTCGTTGCGCACCGCTTCGGCCTTGGTGTGCGCTTGCAGGTCCCGATCCGGGTCGAGAGCCAACTGAGCGATGCCAGTACGGTCGCGCAGATCGATGAAGATGAGTCCGCCGTGATCGCGGCGACGGTGGGCCCAACCCATCAGACAGACTTCCTGCCCGATATGTTCGCTGCGCAGTTCTCCACAGTAGTGTGTCCGTTTCCAGTTGCCGAGCATGTCGTTCACAGTGTTTCCTCCGGTATGTTCAAGTCTGTATTTTTACGTTCGGGGTCGTTACGCTAGCCGTTCAGTATAGTCGTCCTGCTGTTCGCGTCAAGCAGAAATTCAGAGCGTTTCAGCCGGTGCGACGGTTGAAAGAACGCCTTCAAAATTGTCAATATCGACGTCGATCTGTTCGCCACCGGACATATTGCGCAGCGGGGCGGATCTCTTTGTCAATTCATCCTCGCCTATAATCAGAGAGTAACGGGCCCCGAGTTTGTCGGCCCGGCGCATCTGTGATTTCAGACTTTTGTCGGTATAATCCATTTCGGCGCGTACTCCGCTGCGCTGCAGAAAGGACAACAGTTTGAAGCCGTGTTGTTGCGCCTCTGTGCCGAGAGCTGCGATAAAAAGGTCGATTTGGGCGTTGGTCAGTTTAAGTTCCGATAAGAGCAGAACAAGACGTTCAACCCCCATGGCAAAGCCGATCCCGGGGAGATCGGGTCCACCGAGCTTCTGAATCAGGCCATCATACCGACCGCCGGCGGCGACCGCATTTTGTGAGCCGAGACTGTTCGTAATCATCTCAAAGGTCGTCTTGGTGTAGTAATCCAACCCTCTGACCATGCGCGGATTGATGCTGAAAGAGACTTCAAGGTTTTGAAGATGCGTGCGAACCGCGGAGAAATGGTCGTCACAACCGGCACAGAGGTGGTCGAGTACGATCGGGGCTTCTTCGGTTGCTTCCTTACAGCCGGGGACCTTGCAATCGAGTGCGCGCAGCGGATTCTGCCGAAAGCGGCGCTGACAGTCGCTGCACAGAGACGCAAGGCGCTGGTCGAGAAAAGCGATCAAGGCGTCGCGATAGCCGGGGCGACACTGCGGGCAACCGAGGGAGTTGATCTGCAGGGCAACATCGCTGATGCCGACCTGTTTAAAAAAATGGTCGAGCATGACCAGGATCTGGGCATCGATTAAGGGGGAGTCAATTCCGACGACTTCGGCGCCGATCTGGTGAAACTGGCGATAGCGCCCTTTTTGCGGTCGTTCATAACGAAACATCGGCCCTGAGTAGTAGAGCTTCTGTACCGGATTCTGATTGATCAGTTTGTGCTGGATCAATGAACGCATCACCGGTGCAGTCCCCTCTGGACGCAAGGTTAAAGAGTTGTCGCTACGGTCGGTAAAGGTGTACATCTCTTTTTCGACAATATCGGTGGTTTCACCGATCGACCGGCAGAAGAGTTCGGTCTTTTCGACAACCGGAACCCGGATTTCATTGAAGCCGAAAGCGCCAAAAACAGAACGGGCCGTTGTTTCGACAAACTGCCAGGTTGCAACATCCTCTGGCAGAATGTCGTTCATCCCTTTGATTCCTGCAATACTCACGATATATCCTTCTGTTCTTTACGAAAAAGTTAAAAGATCACTGCGACGATTCAAATGTCGCGGCGCAGAAGCTTGTCAGATTTTATGTTGAGTGTCAATGAGGTAGAGGCCGATCAACAGGACGACTCTTGTTAAGCCTCTGCGCGCAGCGAATGAAAATGCCGAAAATGTCCATAATGATAGACTCTCCTATCTTTTTTGGATCGATTAGAACGTAGCCGATGGCGTTGGTCTGTAAAATGGAAGGGAAGGTGAAAGTAGTAAATAGAGGTGGAGCATAAAGGTGAAGTGGGCTCAAGGATGCAGGGTTTGAACTGTCGTGTCATCAGACGATTTTTTCTCCAGCGCTCCGGCTGGTATTGCGATTCTTTTTGCCATGAAACATTGCCTGATCGGCCATGTCAATCAGGGTGAATTTGTTGTCAGCGTGGTCCGGATAGGTGGCAAAACCGATGGTCGTTGTGACTCTGGAGTTAATCCCTTCTTCCTTGAGGAAGACCGCATTTTCAATGGCAGATCGCATTCGTTCGGCGACGATTTTGGCGCCCTGTTCGTCGGTCTCAATTAAAAGGGCTGTAAATTCGTCCCCACCATAGCGAAACAGGGAGTCGACTTCCCGAACCGTACTGAGCAGGATGGTGGCAACTTCAGAGAGTGCCTTGCTTCCGGCCAGGTGTCCATAGGTGTCATTAATATCCTTGAAGTGATCAAGATCAAGAAAGATCACTGAAAATTTAAGCCCGTATCGGTGCGAACGACTGATCTCTTTTTCGATGGCCAGATGCAGATAACGGTGATTAAACAAGCCACTTAAATCGTCCGTATAGATCAGTTCTCTGGCTCCTGTGAAACGGAAAGCATTTTCGAATCCGAGATTGATCTGCTCCGTCAGAAAGGAGAGGTGCTCACTGTACGGATTTTCCGGGAATGGACCTTCGATCGGGTTGAACAGAATTAATCCCCCATGAACCACCTCTTCACAAAAGAGTGGGACAACTCCGACGGTTTCGACTCTGTTCGGCCAGTTCTCACCAGAGGACCAGGTTGATCTGTCGAGAAAATGAAAACCGGGCTCTGTAACGTTCAGGCTGCAGATGTCCCGGGCAATCGCTTCGGCACAATCATCTTCGACCCCGAAAACAGCGTTATGGATCGGACGACCTTTTTTGTCAAAAGTAAAAGCGACCCCGCGTCCCTCGCCAAACAGCTGCAAAAATGCGTTGATAGCTTGCGGCATGAGTCTTTCCAGATCGATCATGGAAGAGAGGATCTGTCCTCGTTGAAAAAGCTGAATCTGGGTTTTAAGAAGGTAATTTTCGTTAAGCAGCCGGCGTTGCTCGACACAGGTGCGCAACAGGTGCAGGAGTTCATCCGGGTTAAACGGTTTGATCAGGTAGTCGCGCGCGCCATTTTTCAGTGCCTTGATTGCGCTTTCGGTCGAGGCGTGACCGGTGATCAGAATAACATCAGGAGGATTATTTTGTGCCTGGGCAACACGCAACACTTCAAGACCATCGGCACCCGGCATAATCATGTCGGTCAGGACGATATCGATTCCCCCCTGCTGAATCCGTTGGATTGCTTCAGTGCCAGAAGTGCAGGTCTCAACGGCAAAATGACTCTCTTTGAGCATGTCAGAGTAGAGGTAAAGAAAGAATTGTTCATCGTCAACGACCAGAATTGTCGTTTTTGCCATTGGTGCCCCCTTTGAAACTTAGTAGTAAACGGGAATACTTTATCTAAATTCAATACTTTATGTCAACGGAAAAGCCCTTTGTCCCACAGTTTGAGACTCCAGCTCTCCCCGTTCGTCTGAAAAAAGAGGGAACCGGACAGATCTGTGCGGTGTATCGTCACGGCTCGATTTTCGAGCAGAGAGAGAACCTTCTCATGCGGATGTCCGTAGCGATTGTTGTATCCGGCAGAAATGTAAATTGTCCGGGGTTTGAACAGGTCGATCAATGGTTCCGGATTTGAGTAGAGGCTCCCGTGGTGGGGAATTTTCAAGAGGGTAACCGGTCCGGGAGGCGGGGTACGTGACAACAGGTTAATCCCCTCGGTCTCCAGATCGCCACAGAGAAGCAGGCCGTTTTCTTTGTGTTGAAAATAGAGAACCAGGGATTGGTCGTTACGGGAGTGTTGTGCAATTGGGGCACGGTAGACAGCGGTTTTTGAGTGGTCACTCTGCTCAATCTCAGTCCAATCCTTTTGGAAGGTGCGGATAGGAATCTGTTTCTGAAAGAGGATTGTCTGCAGTTTTTCCGGCAATTCTTCCGGGGGTGTGCCGATCCAGAAATTGTGTACCGGGAACTGCTTGAGAATATGCAGGAGTCCGTTTAAGTGGTCGGGATGATTATGGGTTAAAACAACAGCTTCAATCTCCCTGACGCCGAAATAGCCGAGGGTTGGTGCGACCAGGCGCTCGCCGGTATCGAAGTTCGAACGCGAAAAGCCGCCACCATCAATCAGAAAGTTTTTGCCGACCGGGGTTGTGACCAGAGCGGCATCCCCCTGCCCGACGCTGATGGCGACCAGGCTCAGATCCTCGCCATTTTGATCAAGGAAATAAGGGGTGAACAGCAGAAAAAACGCCAGCGTCAATCCAGCCATTCGGAATCGTAACGCTATCGGGGCGAGCAGGATCAAAGCAAGAAGTCCGATTCCGGCCAGGACCGGCGGTGGCAGATAGAGATAGTGTGCAGAAAGGCCGGGGAGAGCGAGAACCGTCGCGCAGAGGTTCAGAATAACATCAAGAATCGTTGCCGCCAGATTAAAAATAACGGCCGCTGCCTGGGGGTTGAAAATTGCCACAATAAGTGCGGTCAGACAGAGCGGTACCGCCAGCAGCGTGACGGCAGGGACGGCGATCATATTCAGAACAATTCCGGCCGGAGCAAAAATGTGAAAATGCAGCAGAACCAGCGGGAGGGTTGCGACTGTCGCTGCCGTGGTGACGACCAGAAGGGTCATGGGGTAGACGATCACTTTTGGCCACCTTTGGCAGAGAGCTATCCAGCGGGGGGTGATGCAGAGAATTCCGGCCGCCCCGGCAAAAGAGAGCTGAAATGCCGGCGTAAAGATGGCGAGCGGATCGAGTAAAAGGATCACAAAAGCGGCCGTTGCAAGGAGCTGCAAAGGGGGAACCTGGCGGCGTAAACAAAAAGCCGCGGTTACGGCAGCCAGTCCGAGCAGTGCTCGCAGCGTGGAGATGGCGCCACCGGTAAAGAGCACATAGACGGTCACGACGGGGAGGATAATAATCGGCAGAATTCTTTGTGGTGGAGCACTGCTTAGTAAAAGGGGGGAGCGCCGGTAGCCTGTTAAAAGCAGAATGTAGAGGGACGAGGCAATGATTCCGATATGCAGTCCAGAGATTGCGAAGAGATGGGCGAGTCCACTATGGGCGAGCAGTTCCCGCTGCCCGGGCGAGAGAGCGCCTCTGTCACCGGTGGCTAATCCACGCAAATAAGGTGCAAGATGAACCGGGACGGTCTGATCGATCAGTGCACCGATCTGCTGGCTCCAGCGTCTGATAATGGTTTCGGGCGTCGGGGGAGTAAGATCTTCTAATTGCACGATGTCGCTGCTGTTACGGATGAAGCCGGTTGTAAAAATCTGTTTATGGGCCAGATGTCTCGGATAATCGAATTCTCCCGGCGTACCGAAGGCTCTCGGCAAGCGAAGTTGCGTCTGGAATCGAATCCGATCACCGGGGGAGAGTGACTCCCCGAGTTGATCGATAAAGAGCTGCAGATTTCCGTTTTGCACCCTCTTCAGACCATCAGCAAAGGAAGAGGTTATGGCAACAGAACAGGTTGCTCCTTGCGGGAATCGCGCGTTGATTGCATTGATGACCCCCTCAAGGATAACCGGATCGCGACCAGCTAAATGATGAATGGCGGCCGGATCCTCAGGCGGCGAAATGCTGATTTCGTACTGGAAAAGCCCGATGCAGAAGAAGAGAAGAATCAGCGAGCAGGTGGAAAGTTTGAGCGAGCGACTGAACCCCCAGGCGCCGATCGCTATCAGAATAAGGATCGGCAACATCGGTGGCAGGAACAGGAACGGGGCGATTAATACCCCGCCTGCGTAGCTCAGAAGAGTCCCCGTCAGGCGCATTGTGATCAGCGGGAGATGCCGAATGCAGCCAGCATTTTGAAGAAACTGTTGAATTGGGCCTGAGACGGGGAACCGACGAGGGGCAGGCCGGTCAAACGCCGGAAATCTTCAGGCGACGATGCGTGAGGAGTGAGGAGAATCTGATCCAGACCAGAGTAGGGCGGCAGATGCAGGATGAAGGGGTTTGCCCCTTTTTCGAGGAAAAAGCCGCCGACCTGCTTTGCCATAAAGTGGCGCTCAGGAGAAAACTGAAAAGGGTGGTTATTGATCATGCCGCTGATCTCAGCTTGACCGACTGCGTAAAGAGTCAGGTCGTAGACCCCTTCGGCCGCAAGGTTGATCCCCATCTCAACGGTCACCGGGTCTGCTCCGATGCTGACCCATCCCCCCTGGTGCGGGGGGCCGAGGTGGCGGTTGCTTGAACGTTTCGCCTTTTTCGGTAACGCAAAATCCTCGGCTTCAAAAATCAGCGCGTTACCGGACCTGGGCAAGGTCGCATGCAGGGCGAGGAGCTGCATCGCAGTCACCGCCAGATCGTCGAAAGAGAGCGGCTTGTCGAGGCTCCAGCCACCCTTCGGTGCGATGCTCGTCACCGGCAATGTTTCGAGCTCGATAAAATCGATACCACCGCGGGGTGGGACAGCCAAACTGATCTCCTGCTTGCCAGCCTGCAGGTAGACTCTGCCGAGATCAACGTCGGCAAAGTGGTCTTCTCCATCCGCTTGGAAAACTGTTTCGCCAAAACGGATGCTGTGTCCGGCACGTAACAATCGGACCTTAACCCGGTACTCTCCGGAGAGGGGGAGATTGAAAACAAGAGGGATCTGCGTTGGGCGATTCGGGACACGCACCCAACCTGAACCGCTGAAATTGCCGAACGAAAAAATCTCTTCAACGATGATACGGGTTTCGGGGGCGTAGTTTGATTCGACTTCGATTCTGAATTTACGTTTGCCGCGCAGGATCTGCAGATAATCAGCATCTTCAGGTTGTCCGGGAAGACCAAAAGACCAGCCGAGTCCCTCAACCAGTGCATGCATCAGGTCGCGTTGGGTCAGTTTTGTATCCGGTTCGGCCAGAACCGACGCGGCAAGGAACAGGCAAAAAAGGAGTGCGATGGATCGCTGTAACATAAAAAGAACCTCGGAATCGTCGTTCATTTTTTTTGAGAGTAGCATATAGCTTGGCAGGTTTGAAGCGTCAATAAGATCGGGGTCGTGATGGCGCGATAAACGATGAAGTGCCTCAGCCGCTGGTCGAACGTATTGTTATTGCGCGGTAAGGGTTAAATATTCTGCAGCTTGTGGCAAGTTCGTTTATTTTTTTCTGGCAATAATATTTATATACCGGCATATTCATGTAGTTTTAATTTTATCTGCTGGGCCTCTTGCAAAAAATTGTCATCCCAAAAATGGCTTTACCAAGGGATCCAGCGTTTTGAACCAGTTAAAGAACTGGATTCCCGATTTAAATCACTTCGGGAAT
>JACUTX010000023.1 GCA_014859615.1 Desulfuromonadales bacterium
CCGGTTCTTGCCACCGTACCCATCACCACAATATCCGGCTTGCGCTTTTCGATCAGTCTGACCAGGGTGGGGCCGGGGTCACCCTGGACCAGGCTGGTCTTGATCCGGCTTGCAGCATAAGGGGCGAGCAACTCCGCCAGCTGTTTCTGGCGTGTCGCCTGCATTTCGTTGGTCATGGCCACGATCTCTGCATCGCTGAGGTTGAAGCGTGGCCCGCGTAGGGTGGTCGCGCCCTGCAGGTCCCAAATGTGAACCACCTCGACCTTGCCCTGCTCACTTTTGGCCAACGAGGTGCCGAGCTTGATCAACTCGGCATGCAGACTGAGTCGCTGCGGATCGGCAGGGTCCGGGTCGACGGCGATGAGAATTTTGCCGAACGGCTTGCGCTGGCTCGGCTTGATGATCCAGACCGGGCACGGGCACTTGCGCAGCAGATGAAGGTCGGTGCTGTCGAGGGCCGGTTCTTTGACGACAGCCTGTTTCGGTTTGATGATCAGGTCGTGTGAATGGCTGAGAACGGCGCGAATTATTTCGATGAATGGTTTGCCAACCAAAATTCGGGTCTCTACCTTGAGGGTGGGGTCGATATGGCTTGCGAGTTCGTCCAGGTCGTTTTGAGCCAGGGTTTGTGCTGCTTCGTGCAGGGTCGTCAGACGTTTTTTCAAGATCAGATAGCCAGCTGCGGCGGGCAGTTCATCGACCACTCGAACCAGGGTAATACGAGCCTGGTTGCTCATGGCCAGCTGATTGACTCGATTAATTGCGGCCAGATCCTCCTGGCCACTGCACGACACGAACAGAATGTTTTTGAACTGTTCCATAAACGGACTCCTGGTCTGGTTATCGACAATCTTGTTCGAAAAGTATAGCATATTGGTTCGGTCTGCTACACTATCTGTGCATCGAATCGTGCACTATGACAGTTTAAAGGTGCTGGCGTGTTTGCGTTAACCTGGTCAGGGGGTATTTCTTGAACTATGAATCTTGCGACAATCGGCGGGGCGAGGTGCTTGGTCGGCTGCTGCCAGCCCTGATCCCGGCGGCATTACTAACTCTGCTGCTGGCTGCTCTTGCCATTGAGCCGTTGCCGTGGCGTCTCTCCTGGACATGGATACCTTCCCTCGGAGTGGACTTGTCACTGTATGTCGACGGTTTATCGGCTCAGTTTCTGCTCCTGATCGTCGGCATTGGCACCATGGTGTTTGTTTACGGCAGTGCCTATCTTGCCGAGAATTCTCGCCGCAACCGCGTGTTCGGGCTGTTGGTGCTGTTTATGGCGGCGATGATCGGCGCGGTCGTGAGTGATCATTTGCTGGTGCTGTTCGTGTTCTGGGAGCTGACCAGCTTGCTGTCATTTCTGCTGATTGGAATTGACCATGAACAGGAGGAGGGCCGCCGGTCGGCGCTGCAGGCGCTGTTGGTGACCGGTTCCGGTGGTCTCTGTCTGCTGGCCGGGATCATTCTGCTGGGGCAGATTGGCGGCAGCTATTCCCTCCAGACTCTGATTGAAAGGGCGCCGCTGTTTCTGGAGGATGTGCGCCTGAATGCAGCGCTGGCGCTGATTTTTGTCGGTGCGTTCAGCAAGTCGGCGCAGTTCCCGTTTCATTTCTGGCTCCCCAACGCCATGGCCGCGCCGACGCCGGTCAGTGCCTATCTACACTCGGCAACTATGGTTAAGCTCGGCATCTATCTGCTGGCGCGCCTGGATGCGGCGTTCAGTGAGCTGCTGTTCTGGGAATACTCGCTGGTCAGTATCGGCACTGTCACGGCGGTTCTCGCCGCCATACAGACGGTTCGCGAACGCGACCTCAAGCGGATCCTCGCCTGGTCTACAGTGGCGACCCTCGGAACCCTGACCATGCTGGTCGGTCTCCCCGGTAACGGCGCTGCCTTGGCCGTGGCGGCGCTCTTTTTCGCCCACGCCCTCTACAAGGCGCCGCTGTTCTTCGTCGCTGGCAACCTCGACCACGGCACTGGTACGCGCGCCATTGATAAGCTGACCGGGATGCGTCGCTACATGCCCTGGACGGCGGCTATCGCCCTGTTGGCGGCGCTCTCCATGGCCGGGTTGCCGCTGACCTTCGGCTTCATCGCCAAAGGGGCCATCGCCCTGGCCAAGGAGCAGGCCGAGGCTCTGCTGCTGGTGAGCTATGCGGCGGTGTTGGTCAATGGCGTCTCTGTGGCGGTGGCGGCGATTGCAGCGATCCACGTATTCTGGGGGCGTGATCGGTCGCCGCTTCAGGCAGGCCTGCATCCGCACGAGGCGCCCCTCGCCATGCTGCTGCCACCGCTGCTGTTGGTGATTCTGGGGCTGCTGTTCGGTCTGGCCCCGACAATGATCGATCCGCTGCTGGGTGCCGCTGCACACGCCATGGCGCCCGGTTTTGACCAAACCATGGTCACATTATCTTACGATTTTTTGGCGGTATTGGAGGCGATGGCGGGAGCGCTTGTGCTGGGCGGCGTCATTCTGCTTGGCTGGAGGCGGTTGGGCCTGCTGATGGACCGCTTTCGCCACCTCGAAATCGTCGGGCCCGAGGCCTGGTACTGGCGATCTCTTGTGCTTCTGCCGCGGCTTGCCGCCCGCCAGACTCGGCTGCTGCAGCACGGGCAGCTGCCGCGCTATGTAATGACTTTGGTTAGCGTGGCGACACTACTTGTTCTGGCGCTGCTGCTCGTGGCCCGGCCGGGTTGGGCCTGGCCGGAGTTGCACAGCCTGACTGCGCCGGTTGCTGGCGCCGCGCTACTTATCGCCGCCGGAGCTCTGGTAGCGATGTTTGTGCGCGATCGTCTGGTTCTGCTGTTGGTCAGCGGTCTGGTGGGGTATGGCAGCGCCGTACTGTTTTTGTTTACCGGTGCCCCTGATCTGGCTTTTACTCAATTCGCGGTGGAGACAGTCTTCGTTGTTGTCGTGGCCGCAGTCCTGCTGCGACTGCGGCGCACTCCCCTCGCCCTGGGGGCGGTCCCGACGGCTGCGCGGTTGCGCCCCTTGGCGCTGGCGGTGGCGACGGCTTTTGGAGCGAGTCTGACCGCGTTGGTTCTGCTGGTGGCCGGACTCCCTTTCGATAATTCCCTGGCGGTTTTCTTTTCTGAGCAGAGTGTCCCGGCGGCACACGGGCGCAACGTCGTTAATCTGATTCTGGTCGACTTTCGCGCCGTTGACACTCTGGGAGAGATCGCGGTTCTGTTCTTTGCGCTGCTCGCCGTACTGCCGCTCTTCAAGCGATTCGGTGGGGGGGCATAATGAGAAGCGATGCCTTGCTTGCCCAGGTGTTTATGCGCTCTCTCTATCCGCTGCTGCTGCTCGCTTCGCTCTGGATTCTGTTGCGCGGCCACAATGCTCCCGGCGGCGGTTTCATCGCCGGGCTGCTGGCGGTGGCGGCGAGCGCCGCTTATGCGCTGGTCTTCGATGTGGCCAGCTCCCGGCGGCGGCTCCCCCTTGCGCCAGTTTCGCTGGCCGCCAGCGGTGTGCTGCTCGCCCTGCTGAGTGGTTTACCTGCGCTGCTTGGTGGTCTCCCATTTTTGACCCATCTGTGGGGCACGCTCACCTTTGGTCCGGTTGAACTGCCGGTGTCGACGGGAATGCTGTTCGACCTCGGGGTCTACCTCTGTGTCTGGGGGGTGTTCGGCGGCTACTGCCTGGCGCTGTTACGCAGCATCGAGGAGATACCATGATCTGGGCGATTGCATTGGCCTTGGGGATAGTGATTGCTGCGGGGACCTACCTTGCGCTGTCGCGCGACCTGCTGCGCTGCCTGATCGGCCTGGTTCTGCTTGGCAACGGCATCAACCTGCTGCTGTTTACGTCCGGCCGTCTGTCGAGTAGCCTGCCGCCGGTGATCGGCGCTGATGAGATGGTTCTGGGCGTGGCGGCTAATCCCCTGCCGCAGGCGCTGGTGCTGACCGCCATCGTCATCAGTTTTGCTCTGTTGTGCTTTTCACTGGTTCTGGCGCTTCGTATTATTCAACTCGCAGGTAGCGACGACCTGACCCGGCTGCGCGCCGCGGAACCGACGTCGCAGGATGCCGTCAAGCCGGCTCTGGAGGAAGAGTCGTGATACTGACCCTGTTGCCACTGTTGGTGCCGCTTGCCACCGCCCTGCTTTGCGCCCTGGCCCGGTCGATGCCGCGTCTGCAGCGGGGGATCAGTGCCGGTGGCGCCCTGGTGCTGCTGCTCTGTGCGCTGGCTTTGTTGCACCAGGTTCTGACCCACGGCACAATGACCCTGATCGCCGGCAACTGGCCGCTCCCTTTCGGCATTGTTTTCGCCGCAGATCTCTTTGGCGCGGCGCTGGTCTTGCTCGCCGCCCTGATGCTCTGCGTCGCCTTGCTCTGGCAGGCGAGCGATGCGGATGCGGCGCCCGCTTCGCCAGGGCTGTACCCTTTGATGCACGGACTGGTAGCCGGTTCGGCGGCGGCGTTTTTGACTGCCGACCTGTTCAACCTCTACATCTGGTTCGAGGTGACCCTGATCTGTGCCCTGGGTCTGCTGGTGCAAGGTGGAGCCCTGCGCCAGCTCGACGCCGCGCTCAAATACTTCGTGCTCAACCTCTTCGGCACTCTTCTGCTGCTGGCGGCGGTCGCCCTGCTGCATGGTGCCACCGGACAGCTCAACTTTACTGCTCTGGGCGAAGCAGCCGCCCGGCTCGACCCTGCTGTCAGACTGCTGTTGTTTGGCCTGCTGCTGCTCGCCCTGCTGATCAAGTCTGCCGCCTTTCCGCTCTTCGCCTGGCTGCCAGCCTCGTACCACACCCTGCCGGCACCGGTGCTGGCGTTGTTCTCGGCGCTGCTGACCAAGATCGGAATCTGCGTGTTGCTCCGCAGCTTTACCGGGCTGTTTGCTCCGACACCGGTGCTGCTGCTGACCCTGCTCGGCTGGATCGCGCTGTTCTCCATGTTGACTGGCGTGCTCGGCGCCGCCTACCACTGGGACCTGCGGCGGATTCTGGCCTTTCACACCATCAGCCAGATCGGTTATATCCTGCTCGCCATCGCGTTGGCTTCGCCCGCCGGCAACGCCGCAGCGATTTTCTTTGCCCTCCACCACAGCGTGGTCAAAGCTGGGCTGTTTCTGGTCGCTGGCCTGATCTGCCGCCAGGCTGGCCATTACGACCTGCGCCGGATCGGTGGCCTGTACGCCGCCCGACCCGGTCTCGCCGTCTTGTTTCTGCTGCTGGCCCTGGCGCTGGTCGGCATCCCCCCTTTCACCGGCTTCTGGGGCAAATACCTGATCGTGCGTGAAAGTTTCGTCCAGGGTGAATATCTGTGGGGTGCGACGGCTCTTACTGTCGGCTTTTTGACTCTCTATTCGATGGCCAAAATCTGGCTCCAGGCCTTCTGGAAACCGCACCCCGACAAAAACTGGCAGCCATCTGTGGTGCCGCGCACGACTCCTGCGTATGTCGGGCTCGGTCTGCTGGTGCTGGTGACCTTGTGGGCCGGGCTGCTTCCGGAACGGCTGCTGCTGTTTGTCACGTCTGCGGCTGCCGCGCTGCCGGGCGGTGGACCATGAAAGCGCGGCCTCTGGTCGCAATCAGGTTGTTACTACGCTTTGCCAGCCACTGCGTGCTGTCGGGGATTGCCACCGCGCGTATCATTCTGCGCTTTGCCCCGCCATGCGCGGGCCTTGCTCAGATAGAGTTTGCGCCCATGAGTTCGACCGGAGCGGCGATCCTCGGCGCCCTGGTGACTCTGACGCCGGGGACTACCGTGATCGACATCGACCTGCGTCGCCGGCAAATGTTGCTGCATCTGCTCGATACCCACGATCTCGAAGCGACGATCGCAGCCATCCGGCGCGATTTCGAAGCGGATGTCAGCGCGCTTTTCCCATCGGAGTGGACATGATCGCTGTGCTGTTCAGTGTGATAATCGTTTGCGTTGTGTTGGGCGTGGTGCGCTTCGTTCTTGGCCCGGATGACGCCGACCGGATCGTCGCCCTCGATATCCTGTTCTCCGCAGCCCTGGCCTTCTGTTCGCTGGCAGCGCTCTCGACAGGCCGCGTGTTGTTTCTCGACATCGGCATCGGGGTCGCTTTGATCGGGTTCGTTGCTACCCTGGCTTGGTCGCGTCTGGTGGAGATGCGCCGTGATGGGGATGGAGGATTCGAACCATGAGCACCATCGGTGTTGTGCTGTTAATCCTCGGTGCGCTGGTGCTGCTCCTGGCGAGCGTTGGCCTGTTCGTTCTGCAGGATGCTCTGTCGCGCCAGCACGCTGCGACCAAGGCTGGCTCGTTAGGAATCGTCGGTATTGTCGTCGGAACAGCTCTGATAGGTGGTGACTGGTCGTGGGGCTGGCGCGCGCTGTTAATCGTACTGATTGTCTGGCTGACCCTGCCGGTTGCTTCGCATGTACTCGCGCGGGCGGCCCTACGCGAGCGCCCCGACCGAATCCCACCAGTGCGCGATGTCAAAAGCGACCTGTCGACAGAGGATTAGAAGATTGGGGCAGGTCCGGGATCTGGCAAATGCGATTGACTGAGAGTGGGAAGGGTGACAAAATTCCGATCTTGTTTGAGCCAATGATTCTTTATACAAAAAGGCCGTCTTGTTCAAGGCGGCCTTTTTGTATAAAGAACAGCAATGTCGAGTGCAACTATTATTTGGGCTTTTTCGGAACACGCCGGTTGATGACCGGTTTTTTTGCCCCCGGCTTGAAGCGCTTACTGTCGGCTGCCTTGCCGAAGGGCTTTCGTGCCGGTCTGCTGTCGCGGGCGATCTGGCCCCGCTCGACTTTTTCGCCGCTGGCAACGCTGAGTTTCAGCTGCTGACCACAGACCCAGACCTCCTGCAGATGCTGAAACATTTTTGTCGGCATCGACGCCGGCAGATCGACCATGCAATAGTCATCATGAATTTTGATCTGACCAATATCGCGGCTGCTCAGGTTTGCTTCGTTGCTGATAGCGCCGACGATATGGCGCGGTTCGACGCCGTGACTGCGGCCGACCTCGATCCGGTAACGCTGGAGCGCTTCGTCGGAGCTGGGCCGCTTTGTCCGTTCTGTTTGTTCTGGTCTGAAATCCTTTTCCAGAGCAGAGTCAGACGGACTCTCATCCGGTTGCAGCGGACGCCCTTTCTGGACCAGGTAGGCGAGGGTTGCGGCGATTCGGCGATGGCCGACATCGTATTCGCTCTGGTAACTGTCGACCAGTTCTTCAAAAAATTCGAGATCTTCGGCTTCCATCGCCTCTGCGATCTGCTCTTTGAACAGTCCGATCCGTCGATCGGTGATATCTTTGCGGCTCGGCAGGGTCATCGCTTTGATCGGCTGACGGGTCGCCTGCTCGATGGCGTTGAGCATCCGGCGTTCGCGCGGGGCGACAAACAGGATCGCTTTCCCCATTTTTCCGGCGCGACCGGTGCGGCCGATACGATGGACATACGCTTCCGTGTCGTAAGGGATATCGTAATTGACGACATGGCTGATGCGGGGCACATCGAGCCCACGGGCGGCGACGTCGGTGGCGACAACGATATCGAGGGAACCGGACTTGAGGCGGGAGATCGCTTTCTCACGCATCACCTGGGTCATGTCGCCGTTGAGAGGGGCGCTGGAGAAGCCGCGTGCTTCGAGTTTTTCGGCAAGCTCAACGGTGGCGGTCTTGGTCCGGACAAAGACGATCATCGCCTCAATCTCTTCGGCTTCAAGGATCCGGGTCAGGGCGTCGAGTTTATGCATCCCTTTGACCTGCCAGTAATGCTGTGAGATGGTCTCGACCGTCGATGTTTTGGTCTTGATCCGGATTTCGACCGGATCTCTCATGTGCTGGCGCGCGACGCGCAGAACCTCTTTGGGCATGGTTGCCGAAAAGAGAGCGGTCTGTCGCCCGGCCGGTGCGTGGCTCAGGATCTCTTCGACATCATCGACAAAACCCATCCGGAGCATTTCGTCCGCTTCGTCAAGGACCACAGCCTTGATTTTGTCGAGCTTCAGGGTGCCGCGACGCAGATGGTCCTGTACTCGACCGGGGGTGCCGACGACAACCTGAACCCCGCGCGAGAGCATGCGCAGCTGCTGGATCATGTTCTGGCCACCGTAAACCGGCAAAACGTTGAATCCGGGGAGGTGCCGTGCATAAGTCTGCATCGCTTCGGCGACTTGCAGGGCGAGCTCCCGGGTCGGGGTCAGAACCAGAATCTGCGGAACCTTGAGTTTGGGATCGAGTCGGCTGAGCAACGGCAGGGCAAATGCAGCGGTCTTGCCGGTGCCGGTCTGTGCCTGTCCGAGCAGGTCGCGCCCTTCGAGCAGCAGCGGGATGCTTTGCGCCTGGATCGGCGATGGCGTTTCGTAGCCGACGTCGATGACGACTTTCTGGAGTGCGGGGGCGAGAGCCATCTCGGCAAAGGTTAGTACGGTCTCTTCAGTCATGAGCTTGCCTGTATTTGGGATGTGCCCGGTCGTGATGACAGATGAAGGGCGGGTGCGTTATCGTATCTTTTATATAGAAATAGCGACAGAACACCTGCCGCAGCTTACGAAGCCGCATAGTATAGCGCTGATGCTTGTCACTGTGCAACCTTTTAAAAAATAGTGTGCGGATTGTTTGGTCTGGTTTCGATACCCGCAGACGTTCTTGTTAGCTGCCGGGGGGGGCGTTGACCGGTCTGTTGGCCTGTTCTTCCGGTATGGCAGAGGGTCTGGGGAGCAGAACCCATAGTTTGCCATCCTGTTTCATCCGTCCGGCCAGGGCTCCGGCTTCATGACCGAGACCCCAGAAGAAGTCCGCGCGAACCGCACCTTTGATGGCACCACCGGTATCCTGGGCAACCATCAGGCGGTTGAGCGGCCTTGGTGTGTAGGGCCAGGTTGTGGCGAGGAAGACCGGTGCTCCGAGTGGGATGGTTCGTGGATCGACGGCAAGGCTGACCTCTGGCGTCAACGGGACACCGAGGGAGCCGGGCGGCATGGTCATCTCTTCGGGGAGCTCGCGAAAGAAGATGTAACTCGGATTTTCACCGAGCAGTGTTTTGGTCTGATCCGGATTATTGCGGGCCCAGGCGCGGATGTTCTGCATCGACATCTGGTCCCGGGTCATTTCACCCCGGTCGATCAGAAGTTTGCCGATGGAGCGGTAAGGGTGGCCATTCTGGTCGCCGTAGTTGATCATGACGTTTTGACCGTTGTCAAAGCGGATGCTGCCGGACCCCTGAATGTGAAGAAAAAAGAGTTCGACCGGATCATCGACCCAGAGCAGTTCGTTCCCTTTTAACGTCTCACTATCCTGATCGAGTTCGAAGCGGGAATAGTAAGGGACAATGCGGCGCCCTTCGAGGCGCCCCCTGAGTCGATACCCTTCCAGCTCGGGATAGAGGCTGCGCAGGTCGATGGTCAACAGGTCATCCGGAACACGGTAGACCGGGGTGTTGAAGCGCTCGGTCCGGATCCGGCTGCCGTTCATTTCCGGTACGTAATAGCCGGTAATGATGCCGGTATCCGTGCCGTCTTCGTTCTGAACGCGGTGGGGGATAAAGCGCTGTTCAAAAAAAGCGATCAACACCTCGTTCGGTGCGCCAGTGAGTTCAGCGGCCTCCTGACAGACATCATTCCACCCCGTTTTATGGCGAAGGACACGACAACTCTGCAAAAATGCATCTAAAGAGCGTGTGACATCGGCTTCGGCCCAACCGTCGAGCTGTTGCCAATCAACGGCTTGCAATTGCGAAACGGGGGGGAGTGTGCCCGGCGCAACGGTCGGCGGCTTTGGAACGCAGGCGTTGAGAAGCAGCGTGATACAGACGCTGATAATGAGAACTGCTCGGTTCAATACGGTTTTCACGGTGAGAACAATCCTTTTTGAGAGGGATAGGCTTTTAATAATAGCGTGTTCACGCAAAAAGATAAAGGGGGGCTAAAGCATATCGATCGGGTCGATATCGACAATCATTCGAACTCCGGCCGGTATTGGTGAAGCTTTGCCGGTGATATGCTGCAGCATCCGGTGCAGCGGCAGCCGTTTTTCCCCTTTGAGCAGAATCTGAAAGCGGGTTTTGCCGCGCAGCCGTGCCAGAGGGCAGGGGGCCGGTCCGAGGACTTCGGCGTCCTGGGCAACCCGGTTCAGGATGCTGGCGACGTTGGTTGCGGTGTGGGCGACCTTGTCGGCGTCGTTGCCGGAGAAGACCAGATTGATCAGGTAGCCGAACGGGGGGTAGCCGAGGGATTCGCGAAACGGGATCTCTTCGGCATAGAAACCGGCATAGTCGTGCGTTGCTGCTGACTGCAGAGCGTAGTGGTCGGGAGAATAGGTTTGAACCAGTACCCGTCCAGGTTTCTCTCCCCGGCCTGCTCGCCCGGCGACCTGGGAGAGGAGGCTGAAGGTTCTTTCGGCGCTGCGAAAATCCGGAAAGTTCAGGGAGTTGTCAGCGTCGAGAACCCCGACCAGGGTGACGCCGGGAAAGTCGTGCCCCTTGGCGACCATCTGAGTGCCGACCAAGATGTCGATCTCTTTATCGAGTACCTGTTGAACCAGGCGCTGGTGACTCCCTTTGCGACCGGTGGTGTCGCGATCCATCCGGGCAATGCGGGCGGCAGGGAAACGGGTGGCGAGTTCGGATTCAAGCTGCTCGGTGCCGACCCCTTCGGGGAGAAGATCGGGGCCGTTGCATTTCGGGCAGAGAACAGACGGTCGTTCAGAGTAGTCACAATAGTTGCAGCGGAGCTGACGTTGACCCTGATAGTAGGTGAGGGTGATGGCGCAGTTCGGGCAGCGCGGGCTGGTTCCGCAACCGGCACAGATCAGATAAGGTGAGAAGCCGCGCCGGTTGAGCAGGAGCAGACTCTGGTCGCCGGCTTGCAAGGTTTCGCCGAGGGCTAAAAGAAGTTCGCTGGAGAAGTGGCCGTCGACTTCAGCTTCGCGCAGATCGATCAGAGAGACGGGGGGGAGGGGGCGCTTTGCGACCCGACCAGAGAGACGCAGGTAGAGGTAGTCGCCATCCTGGGCCCGTTTGTAGACGGCTGGTGAGGGGGTGGCGCTGCCGAGCACGACCAGGGCGGAAGTCGACTGTCCGCGCAGCAGGGCGAAATCCCGAGCGTTGTAGCGAAACCCTTCGGCTTGCTTGTAGCTGGTTTCGTGTTCTTCGTCGACCACTATCACCCCGAGATTTGGCAGCGGGGCAAAAACGGCAGAGCGGGCACCGATGACGATCTGTATCTCGTTGCGCATAATGCTGCGCCAGGCATCGTATCGTTCGCCATCAGAGAGACCGGAGTGCAGTACGGCTATAGAGACCCCCCGATCGCTGAAACGGGCGCGGAATCGACCGACCAGTTGCGGGGTGAGGGCAATCTCCGGCACGAGCACCAACGCCTGTTTGTTGTTGGCGAGGACCGCTTCGATCAGGCGCAGGTAGATTTCAGTTTTGCCGCTCCCGGTCACACCGTGCAGCAGAGCGCAGGAGAAACTGTTTTTATCGAACTCCTGCAACAGACGATTGATGGCGACCGCCTGTTCTTCGCCCGGAATCACGATCTTGTCTGCGGGGGGCAAGCTGTCACGAAATGGATCACGGATCCTCTCCTGCACGGTTGCAGTGAGGAATCCGGTTTCGACCAGCCGGTTTAAGACGGAATGGGGGGCTGTGAAGTGATCGCGCAACTCTGTCATTGCGACCGGGCCGTTTTTTCGGATATAGGCTAAAATTTCCTGTTGCTTTTTGCCGCGTACAGATCCGCTCTGGTCTGTCGTTTGATAGAGTCGTTCGCGCAACGGCGAAATGTCGTGACCGGCTCCGGAGAGTCCGGCCGGTAGAGCGGTGCGCAGCACATCTCCGATCGGGAAGCGATAGTAGGCGGCGGCTCTGCGTAGATCGTTCCCCCATGCTTCGGAAAAGAGCGGCGCACTGTCGAGCACGTCCTGAATCGGCTTTAACCCTTTGGGGCTGCCGGTGCCGCGCGATAGAATATAGCCGGTGGCGGTCCGTCGGCCGAGGGGGACCCGGACCCGGACGCCGACTTGAGCGATTGTGGAAAATTCACCCGGAATCGCGTAAGTCAGGCTCTTGTCGATCGGTGCTGCAACGGCAATATCAGCGGTTTGGATCAGGTCAGGCATGAACGTCTGTTCTTCCTTTTTCGTTGGCACCAGTGGCGATACAGGCAATCTGTCTTAATGTCTTTGGCCGGATCGGGATGACGATTTTGCTGCGTCAGCATGGTGAAAAGCGACTGTATTGTTGAACGCGTCGGAAATGAACGATTTCAAGGTTTTTTTAAGGGGGTGAGAGATCTTGCAATCTCCCCGCAAATACGCTACTTTCTCTAGCCACGCGCTGCTTTTGCAGAGTATCTGCTTCCGTTATTTTTAGCAATGAGGTTATCGATGCGTTATTCAAACTATTTTTTACCGACGCTTAAAGAGACTCCGGCCGACGCCGAGGTGGTCAGTCATAAGCTGATGCTGCGTTCCGGGATGATGAACAAACTCGCTGCCGGAATCTATAACTACCTCCCCCTGGGGCTGCGGGTGATCCGCAAGGTCGAAAATATTGTACGTGACTGTATGAATGAAGCGGGCGCCATCGAGGTGTTGATGGCGTCGGTTCAGCCGGCCGAGCTGTGGGAAGAGTCGGGACGTTGGGGGTATTACGGCAACGAATTGCTCCGCTTCAAGGATCGCCATCAGCGCGATTTCTGCATGGGACCGACCCACGAAGAGGTGATTACCGATATTGTCCGCAGTTATGTCAAATCGTATCGGCAGCTGCCGGTCAATCTCTACCAGATGCAGACCAAATTCCGCGACGAGGTGCGTCCCCGATTCGGTCTGATGCGCGGTCGCGAATTCATCATGAAGGATGCCTACTCGTTCGATACGACCGAAGAGGGGGCCAATAACAGTTATCAGAAGATGCGCAACGCTTACTGCAAGATTTTTGAGGCCTGCGGGCTGGAATATCGGATGGTCGATGCCGATTCCGGTGCCATCGGTGGTTCGTTCAGTCATGAATTTATGGTGCTGGCCGAGACCGGTGAAGATATGGTGATCAGCTGTGACAAGTGTGACTACGCGGCCAATGTCGAAAAAGCGATTGTGATCGACAAGGGGGAGGTTGCGACGGCTCCGATGTTGGAAGTGAAACGGGTGGTGACCAAAGCTGCACATACGGTCGCGGACGTCGCGGCGATGTTGAGTTTGCCCCCGAACCAGATTGTCAAGACGATGATTGTGGTGGCGGATGAGGTGCTGGTTGCGGTGTTGATCCGCGGCGATCATGAACTCAACGAAGCAAAAATCAAGAATTTACTCGGGGCGGCGGTGGTCGAGCTGGCGACTGCTGCTCAAATTGTCGAGGCGACCGGCGGTCCGATCGGCTACTCCGGTCCGGTCGGACTCAAACTGCCGATCTATGCCGACAATGCGGTAAAATATCTGCGTAATATCTGTGTTGGTGGTAATGAGAAGGAGATTCACCTCGAAGGGGTCAACCTTGAGCGGGATTTTAAGGTCAGACAGTTTGCTGATTTACGCAATGCTGAGGCTGGCGATAGTTGTCCGGTCTGCACAGGGAGCTATCTCAATACGCGCGGGATCGAGGTCGGGCATATCTTCAAACTCGGAACCAAATATTCCGAAGCGATGAAGGCGACCTTCCTGGATGCAGATGGAAAAAGTAATGATATCATCATGGGGTGCTACGGGATCGGGATTGGCCGCACGGCGGCGGCGGCGATTGAGCAGAATCATGATGAAAACGGGATTATTTTTCCGATGGCGATTGCGCCGTTTCATGTCATTATTACAATGGTCAATCCGAAAGATGAAGAGGTGGCCAGGGCTTCTGTCGAACTTTATGATGACCTGCAAAAGGCCGGGATCGAGGTTCTGCTTGATGATCGGGATGAACGTCCGGGGGCGAAATTCAAGGATGCCGATCTGATCGGTATTCCGTTGCGTGTGACGGTCGGCGCCCGTGGATTAAAAGAGGGGCTGTTCGAATTGCAGGAGCGTCGCAGTGGTGAGCGGGAGATGCTCCCGATTGCCGAAACGGCTCAGACGATTGTTTCGCGGGTGCGGAAGGCTCTGAATCTGCGGGGCTGAATATTTATTACGAAAGTAGTCTAAAATCTATGAGTGAACAGGTTATCGATAGTAATGGGCGGATTGCACTTCCGTCGCCAGTGATGTCGGTCGTCGGTAACAAGCCGATGAAGATCGTCTCTTTTTCTCCGCTGCACATTCTGGTCGGCAGCAGTGGCAACGTTGTCCCGACGGTGGCCGGGACGCTCGGTGATGTGACGGTGACCGACCTGCTCTCCTTCTATAATATGTTTCGCAAGAACGGCAGCATCCTCTTCTCGCTCAGGGGGGGGACCAGGGAGCTGTTTTTCGAGGGGGGTGAGGTTGTCTATGCCCAGAGTTCCTTTGTGCATGAAAATCTCCCCGAAGTCCTTTACGCCTTGGGGAAGATCAACGAAACAACTCTGAAAAAAATACATGAAATCGGCGGAACCAACCATTCTGTCGGTAAGGTTCTGGTTGCAAAAGGGGTCATCACAACCAAAGACCTCTGGCTCGCTTCGCGCCAGCAGGTAGAATCGATTGTTTTTAACCTGTTCGCTTTTCTGGAAGGGGATTTTTGCTTTCTGCCGGGGAAAATTGATCAGGAGAAGGTCGTTCGCCTGTCGATGAATACCCAGAATCTTATCATGGAGGGGTTACGCCGTGTTGATGAACGCGCCCTCTATATGCGCGATATCACTTCTCTTGATGCGGTTCCGGTATTGGGGGACCAACGGGGGCAGAAGCTGGACGAACAGGAAGAACACCTGGTAACTCTGATTCGTGAAGGGCGGTCTAACGTTAAGGAGGTTTTGCGCCGTTCGGGTTTCGGTGAGTTTGAGGCACTGAGGCTCGTTCACCAGCTGCTGCGTAAAAAAGTTGTTGTCCTTGAAGATCCGGTTGTGGCTGAAGCGAAGGGGGAGCTCGGGGATCTGGTTGCAATTTTCAATGGCGCACTGGTTGCCTTGACCCGGCAGATTTCTGTGTTGAATAACGGTTTTGTTGATGAAGTGCAGAGTTTTCTGCGTGAGTTGCCGCAACCGTATTCCTATGTGTTTCGCGATGTGAGTGTGCAGAAGGACGGCTCTGTTGACGGCGGGCGGATCATGGGAAACCTCGATGGTCTGGAAGAAGGGGATAAAAAACGGCTGCTGGCTGATTCTTTAAGTGAACTGATCTATATGGAGTGTCTTGCCGCCAAGGAGTCGCTGCCGGCAGATGAGTCGGCAGATCTGATCAAGCGGATACAGAAAATATCAGAACGGATAAAAGGTCTGGTGGGGAGAAGTGAATGATTTCTGCAGCCAAAAAGAGGTTGATTTTTGCCCTCGATGTCGATTCCTTTGACGAGGCGCAAAGGTGGGTGAAAAATCTGCATGCAAAGGTTGGACTGTTCAAGGTTGGTAAACAGCTGTTCACCCGTTGCGGTCCCGAAATCGTTCAGATGATTCGAGCCGAAGGGGGCGAGGTTTTTCTCGACCTGAAGTATCACGATATCCCGAATACTGTCGCCAAGGCCGGGGTGGAAGCGTGTCGACTCGGGGTGAAGATGTTTAATGTTCACGCCTTAGGCGGTCTTGAGATGATGCAGCAGACGGTGACAGAAGTCGAAGAGTGGTGCACCGCAAACAAGGTAAAGCGACCGATTATGCTCGCTGTGACGATCTTGACTTCCTCGACTGAAAAGACTCTGAAGGGAGTCGGTATCGACCGGCCGGTTGTCGAAATGGTCCCCCGTCTGGCAGCCCTTGCGAAAGAAGCCGGGTTTGACGGCGTGGTCGCTTCACCGCAAGAGGTCGCTCTGATTCGTCAGGTGTGTGGTGCTGATTTCAATATTGTCACTCCCGGCGTCCGTCCCGCTTTTGCCTCTCTCGACGATCAAAAACGGGTGACGACGCCGTTTGAAGCGATCAGCAATGGCGCAGATTACCTGGTGATTGGTCGGCCGATATCGGCCGCTGCTGACCCGGCTGCGGCTGCAGCCTTGATTCTGAAAGAGATAGCCAGCGCATTGGCGGCAGGCTGATATGTCTGAACTCCTCTACGGGATTAACCCGGTCTCTGAAGGGTTACAGGGAGAGCGGCGTCAGCCGCTGGAACTTCTTCTTCAGTCCGGCCCACGTTCCCCCCGACTGTCGGAACTGGAGGCTCTTGCCGAACTCAAAGCGATCCCCGTCGTATTTAAGCACCGGGCTGACCTTGATCGGTTGATCGGGCACTCTCACCATCAGGGTGCGCTGTTGCGGATCGAACCGTATCTTTATGCGGATTTAAGCGAATTAGTCGGGCGCTGGCGAAACTCGGGGCGGCCGGCTTTTTTTCTGATTCTTGACGGGATTACCGATCCGCATAATTTCGGTGCAATATTGCGCAGTGCCGAAGTTGCCGGGTGTCACGGGGTCATCGTTGCCAAGGATCGGGCCTGTCCGGTCACTTCGGTGGTCGAGAAGACGGCTGCTGGTGCCTTGGCTCATCTTCTCCTCTGTCAGGTAACCAACCTCTCCCGCACGATGGAAGAGTTGAAACAGACGGAGATCTGGTGCCACGGACTGGCCGGTGAAGAAGGGGCGGCCGAACTTTTCGAAGCGGATCTGACCGGGAATCTAGCTCTGGTGGTCGGTTGTGAAGGGAAGGGGCTGCGCCCCAATATCCGCAAACATTGTGACGGGCTGCTGTCGATTCCGATGCACGGTGCGGTTGGCTCCCTCAACGCTTCGGTCGCAGCCGGAATAGCCCTGTTTGAAGTGGTTCGGCAAGTCGGCTTAACTAGGGTTGCTCAATCTTGACGGGAGCTTCCGTCACACTTCGTCGGTTTCGGCGAGTCCCTGCACCAATGCCAGTTCGTCAGAACTGAACACCCGATTAATATCGAGGATGATCACGAATCGGTTGTCCAGATTTCCCATCCCTTTGATGAATTCGGTGTTCAGGTGCGTGCCGATTCGTGGTGCCGGTTCAATCTGGTCCGGTGACAGATCGAGCACCTCGCGCACGGAGTCGGCCAGAGCACCGACCACCACGGCATCGCCGTCGATATCAACCTCGACGACGACGATACAGGTATCTCGAGTCTGCTTTGCTGCCGGCATGCCGAACTTGCGCCGCATGTCAATCACTGGTACCACACTGCCGCGCAGGTTGATCACTCCGAGCATATAGTCGGGGACCTGCGGTACGCGCGTCACTTCGCACAGATCGAGCACCTCACGCGCCATGGTAACGTCGATGGCAAATACATCTTCACCCAGAGTAAAAGTCAGAAATTGAGTCGTCTCATTGCTGGCTGTCATACTCATACTTCAATCTCCCTTTTTAGTACTGTTCAAACTCATCGTCCATTATGTCGATATCTGCTTTGGGGTCATGTTTGCCAAAGTTGCCGTCCCCTTTTTTCTCTTCTGGAGAAGCTGGTGGCAGCGCGGTCTGTCGGTTGTTTTTCGGTTCGTCCTGCGGTGCATGGTGTTTTTTTTGTGTCATGCTGTCCCGGTCTGTCGATCGGGCATCGAGCTGGAAGTAATCGATCATCGACTGCAACTGTTCTGACTGGCTGGAGAGTTCTTCTGCCGTTGAGGCCATCTCTTCGGACGAAGAGGCGTTTTGCTGAATGATCTGGTCAAGCTGCTGAATCGCCCGGTTGATCTGCGCGGCACCAGCGTCCTGTTCCTTGCTCGCCGCTGCGATTTCTTGCACCAGTTCGGCGGTTCGCTGAATATTCGGCACAATCTCCTTGAGCATGCCACCAGCCTTTTCCGCCACTGCGACGCTCCCTTCTGACAGGGTGCCGATTTCGCCGGCAGCGATCTGACTCCGTTCGGCCAGTTTGCGTACCTCGGCGGCGACCACGGCAAAGCCGCGTCCATGTTCACCAGCTCGCGCAGCTTCAATGGCCGCATTTAATGCCAAAAGGTTGGTCTGGCGCGAAATTTCTTCGATGATCATGATCTTTCCGGCGATCTGCTTCATCGCTGTCACCGTGTTGTTGACGGCATCCCCCCCTTGCCGGGCATCTTCAGCCGCCTTGACCGCGATCTTTTCCGTCTCCATGGCATTATCGGCGTTTTGACGAATATTGGCCGTCATCTGTTCGATGCTTGATGACGCTTGTTCGGCAGCAGCTGCCTGTTCGCTCGCCCCTTGTGACATCTCTTCCGAAGAAGCGCTCATCGCCTGGCTTCCAGCCGCAACATTATCCGCCGATTGGCGAACATTGTTGATCACCTCGGCCAGCTTTACGCTCATCGCCTGCATGGCGTTGCCCAGACGATCATTTTTTGACGACGGTCTTACATCGACGGCCAGGTTCCCTGCGGCAATTTCGTCCGCAACATCAGCTTGCCGGGAGAGATTTTCTGCCATGAGGTCGAGAGTCGCAGCGAGTTGGCCAAGTTCATCGCTGCGCTGCAGATTGAGCCGGGATGAGAAATCGCCCAGAGCAATCTCTTCGGCGAAACGGACGCCTTGAAGGATCGGATTAACGATCGCCCGCGCCAACAACAGAATAAAAGTCAGGAATGAAACGAAAATCAGACCACTCACCCCGACCAGCAACAGGGTCTTGTTGCGGATTGTTGCTGCGGCCTGGTCTTCAAGCTCCTCGATTTCCAGAACCAGAATATCAACCATGCCGCTGATCTGTTCACTGAACCGCTCGTAGCGCATCCGTTGTACACCGTTGGAGATTTCCAGAGCAGCGGTATAATCTCCACCCAGAACCAAAGGGGTGATTTCGGTTTCAATCGAGGAGCTGAACTCCTGCCAGGTCGTCTGGGCGTCTTCCAGTGAAATTCGCTTATCTTCAGAGATATTCAGTGAGAGGAGCGCTTCGAAACGGTCATTGACATCGCCATAGAGGTATCCAAGGTTGGTACGGTTCTGCTCGATCTTGTCCTGGTCCCGCTCCATGATCAGGGTGAGAATTTCACCTCTGACCTGGTTCAAATCGGATTTGAGCAGGGCAAGCTGCTCCAGCAGCCCTTTATAATCACTGATGGTCTGGTACATCGCCCCACCAACCCGGACCTGATCGACAAGCACCAGTGAAAAACCGACGGAACAGGCGAGTCCAGCCAGCATACCGACGGCCAGAAGTAACATTTTCATACGCAGTTTCATACCAGCCCCTTACCTTGTGAATGGTCCTTTAACCCGCAGCCAGCCATGACGGGCTGACCGCAGGCCACGGATCCTCTGTTTGACCGTTTATAAGAGTACTACTTGCGCACCGGCACAAAGTTTTTGGCGACAATCGTTTGCCCTTCGCGCGAGAGCATGAAGTTGACAAACTCTTTGACTTCACCCTTGGGTAACCCCTTGGTGACGAGCAGCAAAGGGCGGGAGATCAGGTAGGCGCCGGACTGAATGTTCTTGTCGTCGGGCGCAATGCCGTTGAGTGAGATCGATTTAACCTTCGACTGAGTATCACGGTCAGTAGCGGCGAGCAGGCCGAGGCTGACCGTACAGATGCCGTTCGGGGTTCTGGCCAGGTCTATGATCTGATCGCGTGGAAAGTCGATCTGTTTGAATCCGGAACCGAAGGCGGCACCATCCATGGCAAGATCCTGAAACATTTCGATGGTCGCACGCTTACCGGTCAGGATCTCTGTGTTGGGGGTGATCGGTGCGTCTTTACCACCCACTTCCTTCCAGTTCTTGATCTGACCGGTGAAGATCCCCTTGAGTTGAGCTTTGGTCAGATCGGTCACGGGATTGTCGGCGTGGACAAAGACGGCAATCGCGTCATAACCGATCGTGGTGCCGATCAGTTTCTGTTTTTTTTCTTCGGGCTTAAGCGGACGCGACGCCCCGGCCAGCGGGACCTGTCCATCGAGCAGCGCCTTGATTCCTTTGCCCGAACCGGGTTGGTCGACTTTGGTGAATTTGATGCCGGTCTTCGCCTCAAACGCCGCTACAGCGCCAATTTCAAGAATCGAGGTGCCGATCGTGGAGGAGCCGCTGTAACTGATTTCAGCCGCGATGGCCGAACTGGTCAAAACAGAAAGGAACACCATGAGCAGCAGCGTAACAAGTCTCTTCATTTCATTTCTCCTTTGGGTTGGTCGGTTGTCGGTAAAGAGTCCGGCGAGCGCCGTGGCTCTGGTTAAAGTTGAAAAACTATGTCGGGAAAAAGAGTGCAAATTGGTCGAAGTTGAAATTTATTGTGCACAATCTTGCATGACCAGTTGACTCTCCACATTAACAAAAAGACCCGCCTTCAATAGCCGAAGGCGGGTCTGCAATGCTGCGTTCTGGCAAAAAAAGCACAAAACGACAAATGCAAAATGTCTTCGGCAACCCGGCTATCCCTTTTAGGGGATCCGTGGCTTTGCGTCCTGAGATTACCCCCAGTTTGCTTTTTTCGAAGGAACGAATGGCGTCTCTTGAATCTCCTTCATATTTGCAACGGTAAAATTAATGGTTGAATTATTAACATTGTCTCAAATTAATATCAAACTATTAATTTGAAATAATTTTTTATCTGTTGATTTTTTTTGCTTGACCCCAACGGGTCTGCATATATAGTTGCACGGTCGTGAAAACGTGTGCCAC
>JACUTX010000268.1 GCA_014859615.1 Desulfuromonadales bacterium
GAGTTTGTTCGGGGCGATGCCGACGGAGCAGGTGAGACCGTATTTCTGGTAGATGCAGGCTTTGATCAGCATCGAAATCCGTCTGGCGGAGCCGAAGATCTTCAGGCTGCCGCTGATATCGAGAAACGCTTCATCGATAGAGAAGACCTCAACGATTGGTGTATAGTCACGGAAAATATTAATGATTCCGGTCGAAGTATCGGTGTATTTGCGGTTGTTGCCAACCACCATGATGAGTTCCGGACAGAGTCGTTTCGCCTCATAAACGGTCATACCGGTCTTGACTCCACAGGCGCGGGCTTCGTAAGAACTGGTGGTGATGATGGTTCGTTCTCCAGAGCCGATCACGGCGACCGGTCTGTTGCGCAGAGCCGGGTCGGATTGCTGCTCCACGGCGGCAAAAAAAGCATTCATATCGATATGGAGTATAGTGCGGATGCTCATTGCCCCGGCTCGATCCCGGCCAGGCACCAGGTCTGCCGGTCGGTATTGTAGGTCAGTTCGAACAGATTTTGACCATCGCTGACGGAAAAATGGAGCATTTTTGTCTCTCCCGACAGCTCCTGCCAGCGGTAGGTGATTGCGGTGATGGTATGTTTTTGACGTTGCCAGTCAAACCAGACCGGACGGATTGCTCGCCCCGTTTCAAAAATGGCTCCGACCCGTATCGGTACGTTTATTGTTTGCATAAAAATTCCCGCAAAGAAGGTTTTGGGTTTTTGTCCTGAGTTTTGATTTCTCAATACTGTCGGAGCAGACTGACCATCTTGCCAATGATGCGAATCTCACTCTCATCAGGGCCGACGAAGATCGGCTGCATCTGCTGGTTTTCGGGCTGCAGCCGGATCCGCCCTTTTTCGCGGTAGAACCGTTTCAGGGTCGCTTCGTCACCGACCAGGGCGACGACGATATCGCCGTTATCGGCATCGGGTTGAGGTTTGATCAGGGCCAGATCACCATCGAGAATGGCGGCGTCGATCATCGAATCTCCCCGGACGCGTAGGAAAAAAGTGCCACCCCGTGCCTCTTTTTGTCCGATCTCAATTTCACCCTGAATCTCTTCGATGGCCGGTTGCAACGCTCCGGCCTGGATCGTGCCGATGATCGGCAGCTTGCCGGATTCGGTTCTGGCTGTGACGCGAAGGGCGCGTGAAGCACCCTCCTGTTTGCTGATTGCGCCACTTTTCTCCAACGCCCGCAAGTGTTTGAGCACGCCGAGGGTGCCGTTGATATTAAGGGCGGCAGCGATCTCCCGCAATGTCGGCGGATAGCCGTGTCGGTCGATATGATGGTTGATGCAATCAAGAACCTGTTGCTGACGATCTGTTAACGGTCTCATTTTATTCTCACTATGGTTGTCAAACGGCAACCTATCATTTTGATCTCTTTTCTGTCAAGTTCGGCGGAGACCGTATGACCTTATGACCTTATGACTGCCGGTTAAACTTGACCAGAATAGAAAAACTCTCTAATCTCCAACGTACTGTGTTCAGTTCAATTCACCGGCCTGAATGGCTCGTTTTATACCTGAATTTCCGGGGGATCTACCTAGCATGTCCAAACTCACCCTCAGCCAGCTCTCCAGCCTTCTTTTCCGCGCCTGCGACGATCTGCGCGGCAACATGGATGCCTCGGAATACAAGGAATACATCTTCGGTATGCTGTTTTTGAAGCGCCTCTCCGATCTCTTCGATCAGGAGCGGGAGCAGCTTGCCAGGGATCTGAAGGCCAAGGGGATGGCGGAAGCGGTCATCGCCGGTCAACTGACCAACCCTGACAAGTTCACCTTCTTCGTCCCGACAGAAGCCCACTGGAAAACGATCCGCCATCTCAAGACCAACGTCGGCACGGCGCTGAACAAGGCCCTCGAAGCGCTGGAGGATGCCAACGTCGATGCCTTGCAGGATGTGCTCAAGGGGATCAACTTCAACAAAAAGATCGGGCAACGTTCGCTCGACGACGACACCCTTGCCAACTTCATCCAGAATTTTGAGAAGATTCCGCTGCGCGACGAGAACTTTGAATTTCCCGACCTGCTCGGCGCCGCCTACGAATACCTGATCAAATATTTCGCCGATTCCGCTGGCAAGAAGGCCGGCGAGTTCTACACCCCGGCCGATGTGGTGCGCACCCTTGTCGAGATCGTCGCGCCGCAACCGGGCATGAGCGTCTACGACCCCACCTGCGGCTCGGGCGGCATGTTGATCCAGACCCGCGACTATGTCCGCGAGTGCGGCGGCGATCCCCGCGATCTGGCCCTGGCCGGTCAGGAGAGTATCGGCACCACCTGGTCGATCTGCAAGATGAATATGCTCCTGCACGGCATCGAACACGCCGACATTCGCCAGGAGGACACCCTGCGTCGCCCGCAGCACAAGGCCGAGAGCAATGAGCTGGCACGCTTCGACCGGGTGCTGGCCAATCCTCCCTTTTCGCAGAACTACATCAAGAAGGACATCGACTACCCCGGCCGCTTCGTCGTCTGGATGCCGGAAAAGGGGAAGAAGGCCGACCTGATGTTTGTCCAGCACATGCTGGCGGTGCTCAAGGCCGACGGCAAGATGGCGACGGTCATGCCGCACGGCGTCCTGTTTCGTGGCGGTGAAGAGAAGGCTGCGCGCCGCCACTTTATAGAAAAAGGGTGGCTAGAAGCGATCATCGGTCTCCCCGCCGGACTCTTCTACGGCACCGGCATCCCCGCCTGTGTGCTGGTGATGAACAAGCAGGACGCCGCCAACCGTGACCACGTCCTCTTCATCAACGCCGATCGTGAATACCGCGAGGGGAAGGCGCAGAACTTTTTGCGCCCCGAGGATATCGCCAAGATCGTCCACGTCTACCGCCAGCAACAGGATGTTCCCGGTTATGCCCGCCGGGTGCCGGTCGATGAGATCGCAACTGAAGACTTTAACTGCAACATCCGTCGCTATGTCGACAACGCCCCACCGCCTGAACCCCACGATGTGCGCGCCCATTTACACGGCGGTGTGCCGACGGTGGAGATCGAAGCGCTGGCCCACTACTGGACCAACTATCCCGGTCTGCGTGAGCGCTGTTTTGTGCCGCGTGCTGCCGATTCGCCCTATGCCGACTTTACCCCCGCTGTTATCGATCGCCGCGCCTTGACCGAACTGGTCAAGAGTGATCCCGGCGTCACGGCAGCGCAGAGCCGCTTTCTGCAAACGCTGGAGGGTTGGTGGAAAGAGAATCAGAAGCTGGTTGAAGACCTTGCTCCCAAGAACGGCCAGAAGGGGAACGTCTATGCCCTGCGCCGGCAGCTGCTGGCCAACATCGCTGAGACCTTCGCCGGTCAGAGCCTGCTGACCGACCACCAGATTCGCGGCGCCTTTGCCCGTTACGTGGAGGACCTGAAAGCCGACCTCAAGTCCATCGCCGCCAGCGGCTGGGGGGCAGAGCTGATCCCCGACGCCGATATTCTGGAGAGC
>JACUTX010000024.1 GCA_014859615.1 Desulfuromonadales bacterium
TGGTGGTTGCCACCGTTTGTGGCAAAGAGGCTGAGAACAGGTTGGCCATTTTGCTTCAGTCTTTTGGTTTTCGTTACGGGATCCCAGTAGAATCGGACCTGGTTATGGATGTCCGCTTTTTGCAGAACCCACATTTTGTCCCGGAATTGCAACCACTGAGTGGTCAGGACAAAGGTGTTTCTCGTTTTGTTCTCGATCAACCTGTCACTCGTCAATTTATGACACATTTCAGTCAATTGCTCGATTTTTTGATTCCACACTACCGTCGCGAGGGGAAAAACTACCTGACGATTTCAGTCGGGTGCACTGGCGGGCGCCATCGCAGCGTCGCCATTGTTGAAGAGTTGTCCACCTTGCTGCCTGGTGATGGAGTGGTGATCAAGACTGCACATCGGGATCTTGACCGGGGAATAGCATGAAAGGTCTGATTGTTGCTGCACACGCGAATATGGCCGAGGAATTGTTGCACGCCTGCGAATTAATTATAGGTCCGCTCCCGCGGGCTTGTGCTATTTCGGTCCGTCGTGAAAATAATATCGATGAGATTCGCAGACTGTTTGCGGCGTCAATTGATACCGTTGGAGCAGAGGGTGCACAGGTTTTGATTATGACCGATATGCTCGGCGGTACGCCTGCCAATATCGGCATGTCGTTTCTGGAGCCGGGACGGATTGATCTTTTGACCGGTGTCAATCTGCCGATGCTGCTGAAGTTTTTTAACAGTCAGGAATCTCTCAGTCTGGATGAACTGACCGAAATACTGAGGGCGTACGGTCAGCAGGCGATTCATCTTGCCAGCAATCTTCTGAAGCGGCAGGGGTAGTATGCAAATTGTTCTGGCACGTATCGACAATCGACTGATTCATGGTCAGGTTCTCGAATCCTGGGTTCCATCGCTTAAGGCCAACTGTATTGTTGTTGCCAATGATGAAGTCGCGCACGCTGTCATGCAGAAGCTTCTGATGGAAGCCGCGGTGCCGAGAGGGATCCAGGTCATTGTTGATACGGTCGATGCCGTCTCTGAGCTCCTGTGCAGCGATGAATTAGGGGATGCCCGGGTTTTACTGCTGTTCGCCACTGCTCATGACGCACGTAGAGCTGTTGAGTCAGGATTGGTCTTGAAAAAGCTGAATCTCGGGAATATGCATGCCGGCTCAGGGAAACTGCAATGCAGTTGTACTATTTTTCTTGATAATGATGACGTCGTCGATCTGGAAAAAATTCAGGCTTGTGGTGTTTCGGTCACATCGCAATGCGTCCCATCAGAGCGCGAGACCAAGTGGTCGAAAATGGTTATGAAGAGAGTATGAGTTTGATATGACCTTTATCAACCTGATTATGGCAAGTCTGATTGCGGTCATCTGTGGTCTTGACCGGACAGCGGCTCTGCAACTGATGTTGTCGCGACCGATTGTCGCCGGACCGTTAGCCGGGCTGGTTCTTGGTGAACCGCTGATCGGGCTGCAGGTCGGAATGTTGGTGGAGCTTCTCTGGTTGGGCCGGCTCCCGGTTGGTGCGTCGATTCCGCCTGATGATACCCAGATTGCTATCGGTGCGACATTTCTTTCTGTCGCCTTTGCCGCTCCCGATTTTTCGACACCGGTAACAATCGTTTTTTGTCTTCTGGTGACGATGCCCCTGGCGAAAAGTGGTCAATTTTTTGATCGGATGGCACGTCGGGCCAATAATCATCTGGTCAAGCGCGTTGAACAGAATGTTTTAACGGGGGATCTCTCTATGATCGCAAAGCTGCATCTGGCCGGTATTGGTCATTTTGCCCTGGCAGCGCTGATGACATTTGTTGTTGTGGCCGGTGTCGGGAGTCTGCTCTGTCTGATCCTGATGCCGCATTTTGTTTTCTGGCTGGTTGCGCCGGTAAATTGGCTGCAACTGACGTTTATTCTGGTTGGTTCTGCAATGATTTTAGCGTCGATCAATGTGAACAGAGCGACAACACTGTTTGGTGCGTCGTTTGTCGGTTCTATTTTAATGCTCTGGTTACTCTGAGGTTATGGTGTGCTTGAAGTTACGCGTTTGACCCTGATTAAATCATTTTTTCGACTGTTTCTTCTGCAGGCAAGCTGGAATTTCGAGCGGATGCAGAATGTTGGTGTGCTGTTTGTGGTTGAGCCGGTTCTGCGCGTTCTCTATCGCGAGAAGGATTTGCAACAGGCCTGTCAGCGGCATCTCTCATATTTTAATACGCATCCTTATATGGCTTCTCCGGTTCTTGGTGCAACCGTCGCACTGGAGCAGATGCGTGCAAACGGCCAGGAGGGGACCTTTAGTGTTGATGATTTCAAGCGGATTTCAATGGCGCCGTATGCTGCAATCGGCGATGCTTTTTTCTGGGGAGGTGTTCGTCCTCTGGCGGCTTGTCTGGCTATATTTTTTGCCAGCAGGGAGTCGCTCTGGGCGCCGTTTGTTTTCCTGTTGTTGTTCAATCTTCCCCATCTCTGGACGCGGCTGTTCGGTTTTATTCACGGCTACCAGAGGGGGGTCAGCATTGTTGAACTGATTCAACGTTATCGGTTGCCGGATGTCGCGATTCGCTTGAAGGAAGCGATGGTTGTCTTGCTCGGCGGGTTGTCAGCTTATCTGGTTGTTGGTGTTTGTCGGTTTGAGCAGGTGCCGACCCCATGGGCCTTTGTGGCATTGCCGCTGGTTTTTTTGTTGGTGTTTCTGGCGCGAAAAGGGACGTCTGCACTTTTTCTGCTTTCGACTGTTATTGTACTGATCATTACTCTATTTCAGGTTGTCAAATGGTAATTTCAAAAGAGTTGTTAATTGTAAATCGCCTTGGACTGCATGCCAGAGCTGCCGCGCAATTGGTGAAAACGGCGAATCAGTTTTTCTCTGACATCACAGTTAAAAAAGAGGATGAGCAGGTCAATGCGAAGAGTATCATGGGGATTTTGATGCTTGCTGCAGCCTGTGGGTCGCGTATCCTGGTGACTGCTGACGGCGAAGATGCCGAGATGGCTATGGCAAAGATTGAGGAGCTGGTCAATGATGGTTTCGGCGAAAGCTGATATCCCTTTGGATACGATCCTTGTTGGGGTCGGAACCTCCCCTGGAATCGCGATCGGAGAGTCTTTCTCTCTGCATCGCTCTCGTATGGCTGCGGTCCCCGTGCAGATTCACCCGGATGAAATTCCATCCGAGATTGAACAGTTTTGCACCGCGATTCAGGAATCCAAAAATCAGTTGCTTGATGTTCGTGACAGCGTAACCGATCAACGCTTGATTGATCATCTCTATATTATCGACACACATCTGTTGATTCTTGAAGATGATGCTCTGGTTATGGAGACGATCAGAACAATCGAAGAGAAGCGGATAAATGCCGCTGGTGCCCTGCAACTGACAATCCAGAAATTTCAGAAAATTTTTGATGGAATCGAGGATGAATATTTACGCGAACGACGCTCTGATGTCGATGCGGTTGGAGACCGAATCCAGTATAACCTGGCAGGAGAAGTCCGCGCATCTTTGAAAGACATTGACCGGAAGGTTATTGTTGTCGCTCACGATCTCTCCCCGGCGGATACGCTGCAGATCGATCGGGAAAAAGTGATCGCCTTCGTGACGGATGTGGGGGGACGAACCTCGCACACCTCGATTCTGGCCCGATCGCTCGGTATCCCGGCAATCGTCGGTCTGGAATCGGTAACGACACTTGTTCCGCGCGGTGTGCCGATCATTGTTGATGGCACGAACGGTAACCTGATCCTGAATCCGTCGGATGTGACCTTTCAGGAATATCTGATAAAAAAGCAGGAATACGAGTATCAAACCGATTCTTTGCTGGCATATCGGGAGTTGCAGGCGGTTACGCTGGACGGATTCAAGGTTCGGCTGAACAGTAATATCGAGATGTCGCATGATGTCGAGGTTGCAAAAGAGCACGGGGCACAAGGGGTTGGGTTGTTGCGCAGCGAGTTTCTGTACCTGGCGCGAACGACCCCTCCTGACGAAGAAGAACAGTATCAGTTTTATCGGTCGGTGATTGAGGCGATGGCACCTGATCCGGTGACCATCCGAACTCTTGATGTCGGTGGCGACAAGTTTGCTGCCGATATTAATCTGACCGACGAGGCGAATCCGGTCATGGGGTTGCGGGCGATTCGCTTCTCTTTGAAGGAACGGACTCTTTTCACCGTCCAGTTGCGGGCAATTCTGCGGGCGGCAAAACATGGCCGGACACAGATAATGTTTCCGATGGTGACCGGTGTTGAGGAGACGCGAGACTGTCTCGCCTGTTTGAATGAAGCGCGGCAGCAGCTGCTCGCCGAAGGGATCCCCATTGCCGAAAAACTTCCGATCGGCCTGATGATCGAGACACCGTCGGCAGCTCTGGTTGCCGATCTGCTTGCCAAAGAAGTCGATTTCTTTTCAATCGGCACCAATGACCTGATACAGTACTGTCTCGCTGTCGATCGTGGCAACGAACATGTCGCCTACCTCTATAACCCTTTGCATCCCGCCGTTTTACGTTCTCTAAAATTTATCTGTGACGCTGCAAATAAAGAGAATATTCCGGTCAGCATGTGTGGTGAAATGGCCTCAGACCCCTTTTATACTTCGGTTCTGATCGGTCTCGGGATTAACGAACTCTCCATGAGTCCGCTGGCGATTCCGCGGGTGAAACGTGTTTTACGGGCTCTTGATCGCTCTGATGGAGTCGATCTTCTCAAAAAATTAATGTCGTTTGCAACAGTATCAGAGGTGACGCATTATCTGGAAAGGGAGATGTCCGGGAAGATGTCGGATCTATTCGCTCCGCTTGAACTTTAGAGTCCTTGACAAAACCCCCTCTTCTATCTACGATGCGTTTTTTTTAAAAATATATTCAGGAGATATTCATCATGCCCATGACCGACTTTTTGTTCACCTCGGAATCTGTCAGCGAAGGACACCCTGACAAAGTCGCGGATCAAATTTCAGATGCAATTCTTGATGCAATTCTTACTCAGGATAAAGACGCTCGCGTTGCCTGTGAAACTCTGGTAACAACCGGGATGGCGATGATTGCCGGCGAAATTACAACGACGGCCAAGGTCGATTACCCCGACGTTGTTCGTCAGACAATCAAGGAGATCGGTTACAACGATGCATCGATCGGCTTCGATTGGGAGACCTGTGCTGTTCTGGTTTCGCTCGACAGACAGTCGCCGGATATCTCCCAGGGGGTTACTGAAGGGGTAGGTCTGTACCGTGAACAGGGGGCTGGCGATCAGGGTCTGATGTTCGGCTACGCCTGCAATGAAACGCCTGCGTTGATGCCGATGCCGATTACTTTCGCGCACCGATTGACCAAACGGGTTGCCGACATTCGTAAAAGTGGTCTTGTCTCATTTCTGCGGCCGGACAGTAAATCGCAGGTTTCGATTGAATACATCAATGATAAACCGATCCGCGTCGATTCCGTTGTTATTTCAACGCAACACAACCCGGAGGTCGCCTACGAGACAATCAAGGAGGCGATGATCGAAGAGGTGATCCGCCATGAAATTCCGGCTGATCTTCTTGACGAAAAGACCAAATATTTCATCAACCCGACCGGGCGTTTTGTTGTCGGCGGCCCGCAGGGTGATTGTGGTCTGACCGGGCGCAAGATCATCGTCGACACTTACGGTGGTCAGGGGTCGCACGGTGGGGGTGCTTTTTCGGGGAAGGATCCTTCCAAGGTTGACCGCAGCGCTTCTTATATGGCTCGCTATATTGCTAAAAATATCGTTGCCGCCGGTCTGGCCGATAAATGCGAAGTTCAGCTTGCCTACGCCATCGGTGTTGCTGATCCGGTTTCGGTAATGATCAACGCTTTTGGCACCGGACTGATTCCGTCGGGCGAGATTGCGCGTATTACCCAGGAAGAATTCGACATGCGTCCTCGGGCGATTATTGAAACCCTTGATCTGCTCCGTCCAATTTATCGACAGACTGCCGCCTATGGGCATTTTGGTCGTGAACTTTCCGATTTTACCTGGGAGCGGACCGATCGCATCGCTTCACTGCGGAAGCGGGCCGGGATCTGATTCACTTTGTAACAGAGACAAAAACCGGGCCATTTTTGGTCCGGTTTTTTTGTCTTCAATGCACACTCCTTTTTTGCTGAACAGGGGACGCTGGCGCATGCAGAGACCACTCTTGTCGATTATTGTCCCGACCTACAATGAACATGAGCAGTTGCGCCCATTTTTAAATAATTTGGCTGCACAGCAAGATCCGGGCATTGAACTCCTTTTTTGCGACGGCGGGTCAACGGACGGGACCGTGGATGAGGTTTTGCGCCTCGCCCCTAGTTTCCCCTTCCCGATTCGACTCATTCATTGTGCCAAGGGGCGCGGTTTACAAATGAATGTCGGTGCCCGAAACGCAGCGGCTCATACTATGTTGTTTCTGCATATCGACAGTCGTTTCAGCGATATTGATGCTTTGCAGAATGGATGGTCGGCGCTCGTTAAGATTCAGCAGTGCAAGGGGGACCGGATTGCCGGACATTTTTCCCTGAAATTTTATCACCAAGAGCATGCATCTCCAGGTCTTTATTATCATCTGGAGTGTAAGGCGCGTCTGGAGCGCAAAGAGTGCACCCATGGTGATCAAGGATTTATGTTTAATCGGGAATTCTTTTCAGAACTTGGCCCTTTTGACACTTTATACCCGATTGCCGAAGATACCCGCTTTGCAGAACGGGTCAGGTTGCAGGGCGAATGGATTCTTTTTCCTGCAACGATTGAAACATCGGCACGACGCTTCGAAGTTGAAGGGTTTAAAGAACGCCAGATTTTTAATGCCCTGCTGATGAATTTTGCGTCGCTTGGCTGGACCGATTTTTTTGAACAGGCTGTCGGGGTCTATGCGTCCCAGGACGCCGCCGGTCGACTCAATCTTGCTCCTTACTTACGACTGATTCAGACCTTGTTCCAGAAGATGTCATATAAGGAACAACTCTGTTTCTGGTATGGAACCGGACGGTATATCCGCAACAATGCCTGGCAGATCCCGTTCTATTTCGACACCCGCTCGCAATATCGCGCCTCACTTTTGCCGGGGGGAGGGGTAAACCGGCGTCTGCTCTTTCACGATAAATGGGTCGAACCGTTACTCGATAACCCTCCGGCTCGAATTCTAGCCGCATTTCTCACCTGGGGCTGGTTTAAATTTTCCCTTTGGCGACAGCGATAGCCAACATGCTGTATAGTTGCGCCGGGTGCTGAATAGTTGAATCGTTTATGAATCGAACCGCTTGACGTATCGACCTTCTTTCTGCTATATCAATAAAAATTGATATATAGGATTTGTAATTATTGATATGGTGCTTCTCTTTAAAGCTCTGGGTGACCCGTTACGGCTCAGACTCCTTAATCTTCTCTGCCGTGGGGAGTTGACGGTACAGGATCTGACCGTCATTCTCGGGCTCGGGCAATCAAAGATTTCGCATCATTTGAAGATTTTGTGTGCGGCGGGTATTTTAGCCGTTAAGCCACAGGGGACTTGGAACTATTATCGGGTGATGGAGGAGAATCTTCTCTTTCGCACAATCTGGCCCGAGATACGCACCCGCTTCGAAGCCTGGCCGGAACAGGGGGCGGATCTTCTAGCCCTGGGCGCTTTTCGGGAGCAGCGCCGGCGACAGAATCTTGAGTTTTTTGAGACACACGCTCGTAACTGGGATGATCTCGCAGAGGCGATCCTGCCAACGCCCGACTATCTGCCGTTTCTGCTTAATCAGATTCCGCCAGATCTTGATGTTGCTGAACTCGGTGTCGGTACCGGCGGGCTGCTGCTTGAACTGACGACAAGATGTCGTCGTCTGGTCGGTATCGATCATTCGTCTGCCATGCTTACCGAGACAAGGCGTCGTCTTGCTGCTGCAGGTCAAGAGTCTGATCTGCGTCTCGGAGAGTTGACACATCTCCCTTTGGCGGACTCGGAGCTCGACACCGTTCTGATGAATATGGTGCTGCATCATCTTCAACACCCGGCAGGCGTTATGCACGAGGTGCATCGGGTGCTGAAACCGGGCGGAGCGATTATTATTGCCGATTTGCATCGGCACCAGCACGATGCAGTCCGTTCAACCATGGCTGATGTCTGGCTCGGTTTTGAGGAGCAAGAGCTTACGACCTGGTTGATGGAGGCAGGTTTTACTGTCGATCGGGTTGAAAAATTTCATGGCAGGCCGGGAGACTACACTGTTCTGGTGATTGTCGCCCGCGCCACACGACAAATAAGTCTGTAAAAGCGCGTAAACTAAATGAAAGGGGTTAGAAGTAATGGGTCAACACGATTATAAAGTCAAGGATATCCGTCTGGCTGATTGGGGGCGCAAAGAGATCGGTATGGCTCAGATTGAGATGCCCGGCCTTATGGCACTGCGCGAAGAATTCGGTCAGAGCAAGCCGCTCAGAGGAGCGCGGATTATCGGCTCTTTGCACATGACCATTCAGACAGCGGTGCTGATCGAAACCCTGATCGAACTCGGTGCTGAAGTTCGCTGGGCCTCGTGTAATATCTTCTCGACTCAGGATCATGCGGCCGCAGCGATCGCAGCGGCCGGCATTCCGGTCTTCGCCTGGAAGGGTGAATCCCTCGAAGAGTACTGGTGGTGCACCGAACAGGCTCTGTCATGGCCGAACGGGGAACAGCCGAATATGATCCTGGATGATGGTGGTGATGCGACCATGATGATTCTTTATGGAGCCGAATGGGAGAAAAACGGTATTCCCGCACTCACCGCCAACGACCCGGAAGATATGATTCAACTGACTCGCTGCCTGACCTCGTCCATCAGTGAAAAACGGAACAACTGGACGGCCATGCGAGATGCGATTCAGGGGGTGACTGAAGAGACAACGACCGGTGTGCATCGACTCTATCAGCTGGAGAAGGAAGGGCGGCTGCCATTCCCGGCGATGAATGTCAATGACGCGGTCACCAAGAGCAAATTTGATAATGTCTACGGCTGTCGACATAGTCTGGTCGACGGCATTATGCGGGCGACCGATGTGATGCTCGCTGGCAAGGTGGCGGTTGTCTGTGGATATGGCGACGTCGGCAAGGGGTCGTGTCAGTCGCTGCGGGGGCAGGGGGCGCGTGTTATTGTGACCGAAATCGATCCGATCTGTGCGCTTCAGGCGTTGATGGAGGGGTATGAAGTCAAGACATTGGAAGATGTGGTAGAGAACGCTGATATTTTTGTCACCACCACCGGCAATAAAGATATTATCCGTCTTGAGCACATGCAGCGGATGAAGCACAACGCCATTGTCGGAAATATTGGTCATTTTGATAATGAAATAGAGATGGTCGCCCTGGAAAAGTTGCCCGGTATTCAGAAGGTGAATATCAAAAATCCGCAGGAGCACGGCAATCAGGTCGATCAGTGGATTTTCCCGGATGGCCATGCCATCATTGTTCTGGCTGAAGGGCGTCTGCTGAATCTCGGTTGTGCGACCGGTCATCCGTCGTTTGTCATGTCGAACAGTTTTACCAATCAGGTCATGGCACAGATGGAACTGTTTCAAAATGGTGAGCAGTACGAAAATTCGGTCTATGTTCTTCCGAAACAGCTCGATGAAAAAGTTGCCCGTCTGCATCTCGGTAAGCTCGGTGCACGCTTGACGGTTCTGACTCAGGAACAGGCCAATTATCTCGGTATTCCGATTAAAGGTCCGTATAAATCGGACAATTATCGTTATTGATCGCAATACTTAGTTTCGAATAACAAAAGGCCTCCCGGATTTTTCCGGGAGGCCTTTTGTTTGCAGCTATCTTCCTCTATTCTGTTCGAAACAGAATGAACCAGAGGCCGATCAGGATAAAGAGGATGTTGCTTGCCCAGGTTGCGATGATTGGGGAAAGGATTCCAGAGTATCCAAAGGCGGTTGCAATCGAATCAAGAATAAAGTAGGCGACCCCGACCAGAATACTGATCACGATTCCAGAGGCAAGACTGGCTGAACGTCCACGATGAAGCGCAAAGGGGATTCCGAGCAGAACCATGACGATAGAGGCAAAAGGGGCCGCAAGATGGGTCTGCATATTGACCTGATGGCGAATGGTGCTGTACCCCTCATCCCTGAGTTTGTCAATCTCGTGGTAGAGATCGATAAAGGTCAGTTCTCCGAGCAACGCCTCGACATGCTTGAAATTTTCAGGCGTTTTCTGAAAAGGGATATGCGTTTCAGTGGCTGATAACTGGTTGCTCAATTCCCCGGATTTCGGATCGAAACGTCGATCGATCGTGTTGTAAAACAGCCAGCGGTTATCCTTGAATACGGCGCGTTCAGCATCGAACCGTTTAGTAATATTGAAGCGCTCATTGAGGTCAAAAATTGTAATGTTGCGCAGTCGTCCAGCGGCGGTCTCTGCCCGATCGATATAGATCATCTGATTTCCGGAGCGGTACCAGATCTTGTCGCGAACCATTTGCGGTCTTGCTTCCCCCTGAATCTGGACGTTCCAGATCTCTTTCATGGTTCGGGTGCTAAGCGGTACGATCAGCTCCTGGATCAGAATAGTTCCGAGCGTGATGACAAGGGTCAAGGTAAAAAGTGGACGAGAAATCCTGATCAGACTAAGACCGCCAGCCCGCATGGCGGTGATCTCACCCGTTCTTGAGAGTGAGCCGATTGTCATAAATGCGGCCATGAGAATCGCAAGCGGCGCGACGCGTATAAAGATGACAGGGAGCGAGATTAAAAGGTAGAAAAGCAGCGTCGTGAGAGGGACTGATTTATCGATGAAATTATCGACCTTTTCGATAAAATCGATCAACAGATAGGTGCCGCTAAAAGCTGTAACAGCAAGCAGAAAATAGTAGATAAATTTTCTTCGGATGTAGTTGTCAAGAAGGGGCATCGACTACTCCTCCGATTTTTTCTGAAAGAGGAGGGTGATGCGCGTCAGCAGTGTAAACGGTCTCTCCTGAGCGGCCAGTGTGTAAATGTATCCGCCGAAGAAAAGAAAAATCGAGGGGGGAAGAAGCATGCTCAGTGATGTTATGCCGAGTTTTAGTGTCAGGTTCTTATTCAAAGAATAAAGGACGTAGTAAACGAGAAAAATGACCAGTCCGATAGCAAAGCCGCCACCACGTCCTGAGCGGGTCGACTGGATTCCGAGCGGAACCCCGATCAGGGCAAACAAGAGTGGGGTTAACGGTAAAATAAGACGGTCGAGCAGTTCTACTTCGTAGCGTAATCGATGAATACGGTCATCCTGCGTATTGCGCCCTTTTATCAGCTCGATGCTGGAGAGCTGATTAAGTTTTTTATACTGTTGCCTCGTTTGTGTCATGGCGCCACCGAGATCGAGATTGACGTCGTAAGTCTGAAAGGCAATGACCTGGTAAGCTTTTTCTCCGTCGACCAGTGATTCCCGGTGAATGCTCCCCTCTTCGAGATGCAAGGTCAAGGTCTTTCTCTTTGTATCACTGATGATCTGGCCGTTATGGGCCGAAATGATAGCGGGGTCTGTTTTGAGCCGTTCGTCGGAAATAAAGAGACCGGAGAGGATGCCGGTCTGGTCGTCCATAGCAGCTGTATAGAGAACAATATCATCAAAATCGGAGTTGAATACCTGGGGTTGAATGCCGATACTCGCCTTGCTGGATGCGATCTCAAACAGCTTGTTGCGAAAAGCATTATTGCTGGCCGGGGCCAGATAGTTGCTCATCAGGGCCGTGATGAGGACAATGCCGCTGGCCAGAGTCAGGGTCGGGCGTAACATCTGCGCCAGCCCGATTCCCGAAGCCTTCATTGCCACAATCTCTGAATCGGCCGAGAGACGACCAAAGGCGATCAGAATCGCCATCAAAAAAGAGAAAGGGATGGTCAAAACCAGATAAGATGCCATGGTGTAGAGAAACAGAAGTCCGATATCGGTCAGCGGCACCCCTTTATTCAGAACCATATCAGCCAGACGCAGGATTCGGCTTATCAGCACCAGAACGGTGAAGAGACAGATGCCCATGACCGTCGTTGCGGCGATTTCGCGAATAATATATGTATTGATTGTTCGACTCGTCATAATGCGCCGAATCTTAGTACAAGATAGGACAGCTGTAAACCGGTTTCGCAGCCATTTTGCACTTGCTAACTAAAAGCGGGAATGTTATATAAACGCGTTACCTAAATCACACGCTCTCTGACTTGAAGATGAGTGCCGTAGCGTCGGTGTTGCGGTCGTCTTCCGGGCTGAAGGGGGCGGAGGAAAAAACAAAACAGGAGTATGAAAATGGCAAAAATCACAATGAAGCAACTGCTTGAGGCCGGTGTTCATTTCGGTCATCAGACCAAACGCTGGAATCCGAAGATGAAGCCTTATATCTTCGGTGCACGAAACGGTATCTACATCATCGATCTGCAGAAGACCGTCCGCTATTTCCGCACAGCCTACGATTTTATCAAGCAGGTTTCGGAAAATGGCGACAAGGTTCTTTTTGTCGGTACTAAAAAACAGGCACAGGATTCAATCAGTGAAGAGGCGTTACGTGCCGGTCAATATTTTGTCAACAATCGTTGGCTCGGTGGCATGATGACCAACTTCGCAACCATCAAGAAGAGTATCGATCGGCTGAAAAAAATCGAAACGATGGCGACGGACGGTACTTTTGACTTGATCACCAAAAAAGAAGGTTTGCAACTTGAACGTGAGCGGATCAAGCTTGAAAAGAACCTCGGTGGCATCAAGATGATGACGAAGCTGCCGGGTGCAATCTTTGTTATCGATCCGAAAAAAGAAGCGATCGCTGTGAGTGAAGCCCGCAAACTCGGAATCCCGGTCGTTGCAGTCGTCGATACGAACTGCAATCCGGATGATATCGATTACATCATCCCCGGCAATGACGATGCGATTCGCGCTCTGCGTCTCTTTGCCTCGACAATAGCGGATGCCTGCATCGAAGGGACTGAGTCTCGGCAAGCGACTCTGCGCACTGATGCCGAAGGTGCAGACCAGACGGAAGTCGAGATCGAAGCTCCTGTAGAAGTGAAGATCGAGGCACCTGCGGATGTCGCTGCTGAAGCTGCAACGGACTCTGTTCCTGCCGCTGAGTAACTGAAATTCAGATGAATGGCGGCCTGCATGATTTATTATGTGGCCGCCATTCTTTTTGTTCAAATAATCTTCAGGCTTACGCCTCTCAACGAAAAATATGCAGGAGGAAACCGTGGCGAAAATTACCGCAACGTTAGTCGCAGAATTACGTGCCAAAACCGGCGCTGGCATGATGGATTGCAAAAAGGCATTAAATGAAACCGACGGCAATATGGATGAGGCTGTCGATTTTTTGCGTAAAAAGGGGTTGTCGGCAGCGGCTAAAAAATCCGATCGTGTTGCTGCTGAGGGGATGGTTGCTGTCGCTGGTGAGGGTAAGGTCGGCGCTCTGGCCGAAATCAATTCAGAGACCGATTTTGTTGCCAAAAACGATGCTTTTCGCGGATTTTCAGCGGGCATTGCCACAGTGGTTCTGAATGAAAATCCGGCGGATATCGCTGCCTTGACCGCACTTGGATTCCCCGGTTCTGATCGGACTGTAGCTGATGAATTAAATCACCAGATTGCAACGATTGGTGAGAATATGAATATTCGCCGAATCGCTCGTCTGGAAACCACCAGCGGCACGGTTGCCTCCTATGTCCATGGAACGGGAAAAATCGGGGTTCTGGTGCAGCTCGATTCACTGAAAGAGTGCGAACGGCTTTCGGCTGTTGCCCGGCAGATCGCCATGCATGTTGCGGCGGCGGCACCCCAGTATCTGAAGCGTGAAGAGGTCCCTGCCGAGGTCGTAGCCAAAGAGAAAGAGATCATGCGGGTCAAGGCGATCGAGAGTGGCAAACCGGAAAAAATCGTTGACAAGATCATTGACGGCCAGATCAATAAGTATTTTGGCGAGATCTGTCTGCTTGAGCAGGTTTATGTCATTGATACCGACTTTACTGTCAGCAAGGTCGTCGAAAATCTCGCCAAAGAGATCGGCGCTGAGGTGTCTTTGTCCGGGTATGTTCGTTTTCAACTCGGTGAGGGGATCGAAAAACGCGCCGATGATTTCGCTGCGGAAGTTGCTTCACTCTCCAAAGGTTGAAGGGAAGATCCATGATATCGAAGCCGATATATAAGCGCATTCTTTTGAAATTGAGCGGTGAAGCTTTAGCCGGCAATCTGGGCTATGGCATCGATCCTAAAGTCATTGCTGATATTGCTGAAGAGATCAAAGGTGTTGTCAATCTCGGCGTCGAAGTTGCTCTGGTTATCGGGGGCGGGAATATCTTTCGCGGTCTGTCGGCAGCGTCAGGCGGGATGGATCGCGCCAGTGCTGATTACATGGGGATGCTGGCTACGGTCATGAACAGCCTCGCTATGCAGGATGCGTTGGAGACGATCGGTGTGATAACCCGGGTTCAATCGGCGATCGATATGCAGGCTGTTGCGGAACCTTATATCCGGCGTAAGGCCGTGCGTCACCTGGAAAAAGGGCGTGTGGTTATATTTGGTGCCGGAACAGGGAATCCATACTTTACGACCGATACCGCTGCCAGTCTTCGGGCTATGGAGATTCACGCAGATGTGATTCTCAAGGCGACCAAGGTCGACGGTGTTTATAGTGCCGATCCGGCCAAAGACAAAAATGCCGTAAAGATTGAGTCCCTGACTTATCTCGATGTTCTGCAAAAGAAACTTCAGGTTATGGATGCAACGGCGATCTCTCTTTGTATGGATAATGGCTTGCCTATCGTAGTGTTTGATCTGACTCGTTCTGGTAATATTCAAAAAGTCGTCCTCGGTGAAAAGATTGGCACCACTGTAACAGGAGGATTATAACCATGTACGATACTGTAATAAAACAAGCAAAAGGGTCGATGGCAAAAGCGATCGAGAGTCTGAGGCGCGAATTGACCAAGGTTCGCACGGGTCGCGCCTCCGTCTCGTTGCTGGATGATATTTTTGTCGATTATTACGGTACCCCGACCCTGCTCAGCCAGGTTGGGACTCTCGCTGCACCTGAGCCGCGACTCATCACAATCCAGCCCTGGGAGAAGAATCTGATTTCGGAGATTGAAAAAGCGATTTTAAAATCGGATCTTGGCCTGAATCCGTCTTCTGACGGAGTGTTGATTCGGCTCCCGATCCCAGCTTTGACTGAAGAGCGTCGCAAAGAGATGGCGAAACTGGCAAAACGGGTTGGTGAAGAGAGCAAAATAGCCATTCGCAATGCACGTCGTGAAGCCAACGAAGCGATCAAGAAGCTGGAGAAGGAGAAAGAGATCAGTGCTGATGATCTCAAGCGCGGCGAGAAGGATGTCCAGAGTTTGACAGACGATTTTATCAAGCAGATCGATGAGATCATCGCCGTCAAAGAAAAAGAGGTTATGGAAATTTAACACTTCCTGTTTCTATCCGAAATCGAAAGGGTATTTTTTATGATGAACATTACAGAAGAGTGCATCGCTTGTGGCAGCTGTGTTGCCAGCTGTCCGGTCAATGCCATTGTCGAAGCGGGTGATCTTTATAAAATAACTGAAGCCTGCACAGACTGTAAGGCCTGTGTCGACACCTGTCCCGTTAATGCGATTGTCGAATAATTCCAAGGCGCCCGGCCCGGGCGCTTTTTTTTTGGTTTTTTCCCGCCTTGCCCGTCCGGGTGTTTCATGTTAAATTTTGCACGATTGATTAACGGCTCAAAGGGCGTAGCCATATGCCCCTTTATATGACGGGCCAGTTGCAGCTATTTTTGAATGATTACCAAGGGGTTTTTTTTGCCGCATCTTCCAAAACATCTCGCTATAATCATGGACGGTAACGGACGCTGGGCTCAGAAACGCCATCTTCCTCGAGTGATGGGGCACCAAAAAGGGGTTGAATCGGTCAGATCCGTGGTTGAGGAGTGTCGATCTCTGGGGATCCCCTATCTGACTCTCTACGCTTTCAGCTCAGAAAATTGGGGGCGGCCGGCTGAAGAAGTCTCTTCATTAATGGAGTTGTTAGCCCGTTATCTGAGTAAAGAGCTTTCGACTCTTTTGACCCAGAAAATTCGACTGAATGTGATCGGTGAAATAGAGCGTTTACCGAAAAACATTTGTGATATCCTGACTGAAATTGCCACCCGGACGCAAGAGAACAGCACCATGGTCTTGACTCTTGCCCTCTCCTACGGTTCCCGCAATGAGCTGCTTCGTGCCTGTCGCACTTTAGCACAAGAGGCTATAGACGGTACCTGTAGCCCGAAAGAGATCGATGAAAAGCTTTTTGCGTCCCGGCTTGATACAGCAGGGATACCTGATCCGGATTTTCTGATCCGCACCAGCGGTGAAATGCGAATCAGTAACTTTCTCCTCTGGCAGATGGCTTACGCTGAACTCTATTTTTGTCCCACTTATTGGCCTGATTTTAATAAGGAAGCACTGCAAACGGCTCTTTCTGAGTTCAGTCAGCGCAAGCGGCGTTTTGGTTTGACAGCTGAACAATTGAAGCAGAACGAAACGGATCAACATGGAGGGTCAGCCCATTAAAACGCGAATTTCCACGGCACTGGTCGCGCTCCCGCTTCTTGTTCTTGTCATTATCTATTCATCGCCGAATTTTTTTAATCTGATAGTGACCATTGTTTCAGCTTTGGCGCTGCACGAGTTCTTTAAGATGTGTCTGCCGACTGAACGTTTTTTTGAACGGAATCTGGCGACGGTTGCTGGTGCCCTGTTTACCGGTTTTCTCTGTTGGCAGCCGTTTGAGTCGGATGTGCTGATCGTTACCGGACTCTTTATGCTGTTCGCCATGGTCTACCTGTTTCGCTTCCGCGACCTGTCAACTGTGATGGCTCAACTCGGTATTACGGTGATAGGTTTTTTGTATCTGCCGCTCATGCTCAGTTTTCTGCCCAAACTCAGAACTCTCGAATCCGGCGTAGAATGGGTCTTTTTAGTACTGGTCCTGGTCATGGTTGGGGATTCGGCTGCTTATTTTGTCGGTTCATCTATAGGCAAAACCAAGCTCTATCCGGCCATCAGTCCGAATAAAAGTGTTGAAGGGGCTGTTGGCGGGTTGGCCGGGAGTCTGGTGGCTGTATCGATTTATACACTCTTTTTCTTGCCGGAGCTCGGCTTTTTTTCTGTCGTTCTTATCGTATTTCTGGTCGGTATCCTCTCGCAGATTGGTGATCTTTTCGAGTCGATGCTGAAACGCAGCTGTAATGTTAAAGACTCCGGGCAAATGATCCCCGGTCATGGCGGTCTGCTCGACCGTCTTGATAGTTTGCTCTTTGCTTTTCCGACGGCTTACTGTCTCACACTGTTTCTCGGTAACTGATTGCCATGAAGAGACTGACCATACTTGGCTCTACCGGATCGATCGGTGCCAATACACTTGAGATTGTATCGGCTCATCCTGACCGGTTTCAGGTTAAGGCGCTTACTGCCGGTTACAATCTCGAACTTCTCCTGCAACAGATAGAGAAGCACCACCCTGATCTTGTGTCGGTGATGTTAGCCGACGATGCTGTCCGGTTGCGAAAACGGGTCGGTGCGGATGGCCCGGAAATTCTTTCTGGAGCAGAAGGGTTGATCGCCTGCGCGACCTTTCCGGATGCCGACATGGTGGTTTCGGCGATTGTCGGCGCGGCCGGACTGGTTCCGACGATGGCTGCTATTGAAGCGGGGAAGGATATTGCTCTGGCCAATAAGGAGTCGCTGGTCACAGCCGGGGTATTGGTGATGCAGGCGGTTGCAAAGAAAAAAATTCGACTTTTCCCCATCGATAGTGAGCATTCGGCAATCTTTCAATCGCTGCAAGGACATCGCGCCCGGGACGTTCGCCGCCTGATTCTGACCGCATCCGGCGGCCCGTTTCTGAATCACACGCCGACCTCTTTGCGGCATGTTACACTCGCCGATGCTCTGGCTCATCCCAAGTGGAGCATGGGGCGCAAAATAAGTATCGATTCGGCGACGATGATGAACAAAGGGCTGGAAGTAATCGAGGCCCGCTGGCTGTTTGATCTCCCTTCTGAGCAGATTGCTGTTCATATTCATCCCCAGAGTGTTGTTCATTCAATGGTCGAATATATTGATGGTACAGTGATGGCGCAGCTCGGGATTCCTGACATGAAAGGCCCCATCGCCTACGCACTCTCTTATCCTGAGCGTTTACCTCTCGATTTACCCCCTCTCGATCTGTGTCAGATGGGAGCGTTGACCTTCAGTCAGCCGGATACGGAGCTGTTTCCATGCCTCGGTCTGGCTTATCGGGCTTTGATCGCCGGTGAGTCGTTTCCTGCGGTACTGAATGCAGCAAATGAGGTTGCGGTCGGAGCTTTTTTGTCAAAACAGATTCTGTTTACTTCAATTGTCGATATTATCAGCGCGACGCTTGATCAGCATCAGACTGTAAAGTTGAACCATATTGACGATGTTTTACACGTCGATAGCTGGGCGCGTGACAGGGCACAAGATTTTTTACGACAAAATCTGATATAACAAGTCTGCTTTAATCTTTAAATCAGACGGGTAGGGAGTTTATTTGTGACAGCTGTGTTTGGAATATTCATGCTCGGGGTCCTGGTTTTTATTCATGAAATGGGACATTTTCTGGTCGCCAAGGCCAACGGAGTCAAGGTTCTCAAGTTTTCTCTCGGTTTCGGTCCGAAGCTGGTGAGTCGAAAGTGGGGAGAGACAGAATATCTGATTTGTGCCATCCCGCTCGGTGGTTATGTTCAGATGCTGGGTGAAGGGGGAGGGGAGCAGGGGGAAAACGCCCCTCTCACTCAGGAAGAGGAGCAACGCTCTTTTTCTCACAAGTCTGCCGGTAAGCGGATTGCGATAGTCGCCGCCGGTCCCCTGATGAATCTGCTGCTTCCGTTTCTGATCCTGCCGATCGCCTTTATGTCCGGTGTTAACATGCCGGTTTTTCTTGATAATCCCGCCTGCATCGATTATGTCGTTGCCGACTCGGATGCGTCACGGGCCGGAGTTCAAGTTGGCGATTGTATCACGGCCATCGGTGGCGAACCGGTTGAAACCTGGCAAAAAGGGAACCTCGCCTTGGTCTCTGCTGCGGGTAAAAATATTCGTTTGACAGTTGAACGGGAGAACAAAACTGTCGATCTGTTGATTCGACCCGAAAACAACGGTCTGGACGGTTTGATGGCGCTCGGCATTTTTCCGGTGGAACCCGCGATTATTGGCGGTCTTCAGGCGGATGGACCTGCTATGCGAGCTGGGTTGCAGGTCGGCGATCATATCATTGAGATCTCGGGGAAGCCGGTCCGTAACTGGTTTGATATGACCTCCCTGATCCAGACCGGTGAGGGGCGTGCAGAGTCGTTTGTTATTGATCGTAACGGGGAGATTCTGACAGTTCAACTCGCGCCGGAAATGAATGAAACCGGCAAACTGCTGGTCGGGATCGTCAAGGGGCACGATGTTGAAACCAGAAGCTTCGGCCTGATCGATTCGATCTCTAAAGGGGGCGAACAGACGGTCGAATTGATCAAATTGACCGTCGTCTTTGTACAAAAACTCTTTTCCGGCGATGTTTCGTCTAAAAATATCGGCGGGATGATTTCCGTTGTGGAGTTTGCCGGTGAAGCGGCCCAGACCGGAGTTGCCGCTCTTTTAACAATGCTTGCATTTATCAGTATACAACTGGGAATTTTGAATCTGCTCCCGATTCCGATCCTGGATGGGGGACATCTGCTGTTCAGTCTGATTGAATTGATCACCCGTCGTCCGGTGCCGATGCGGATCCGTGAACCTGCCCAGCAGATTGGTCTGATGCTGCTTCTGGCGTTAATGGCCTTTGCCTTGTACAACGACATTTTGCGCAAATTTCTGTAAGGACGTCATCCATGCTCGCCGAACTGATCTTGACGATTGCAACCGCTACTCCGGTCGGGAGTATTGCTTTGACTCGTGGTGAAGAGCTGCTCGCCGAGCTGACCCTGAAGCCGCTCGGGTCACATAGTGATTTTCTGATTCCGGCTATCGATGAAATTTTGCAACGGACCGGTACGGTTATTGAAGAGATCGATGCCTTTGCTGCTGTGGTCGGTCCAGGCGCTTTTACGGGGTTGCGGGTCGGAGTTTCGACGGTCAAGGGGCTGGCGCAAGCGACCGGCAAGCCTGTGATCGCCGTCTCCTCCCTGAAAACCCTTGCCATGCAAGCCTGCGACGCCGGTCTGCCGATTTGTGCCCTCCTGGATGCCCGTAAAGGGGAGGTTTACGCAGGTCTGTTTCAGTATCGCAACGGTTTTCCTGAACCGATCATGCGCGAGAGGGTAGCCCCCCCTGAAATCGTTCTCGAATCGATCCGTGATCATACTCTCTTTATCGGCGATGGCTGTCGTCCTTATCGGAC
>JACUTX010000269.1 GCA_014859615.1 Desulfuromonadales bacterium
TTACGCGCTGACCCTTCCAGCAGACGCCCGAGCAGGATCAGAGTCACAATCATGGCAGCGGTGTCAAAATAGACTTCACCTTTGGTCAACGCTGCATAAAGACTGTAAAAATAAGCGGCCAAGACGCCGAGCGCGACCAGCAGATCCATACTCGGTGCGCGATTTTTCAAGCTGCGCCAGGCGCCGGCTAAAAACGGCCAGCCGGAATAGAAAATAACCGGGGTCGTGACGGCAGCGGCAAAACTGTGCAACAGATCGCGAATGCCGGGATCGATCCCTTGAAAATATCCGGCATAGAGAGCAAAGGAGTACCCCATCAACTGCATCGATAAAAAAGAAGCGGTTCCAAAACGGATCAGGAGTGAACGCTGCTCGCGCAATGCCGCCTGCTGAACGGCGTTAGCTGTAAAAGGGTGCGGCAGATAACCGAGACGACTGATGGCGCTAAAAATACGTGCCGAGGTGATGAGCGCCGGATCGAAACGAACCCGGGCGCGATGCGTACCGTAGTTGACCCGGATCGATTCAACACCAGGCTCATTGCTGAGGATCCGTTCCAGCAACCAGACACAGGAGGCGCAGCGCACCCCCTCGATGACACAGGAAATTTCAGACCGACCATCGGCCGCACAGCTGACGTGTCCGGCCAACAGAGCATCATCAAAAGCGGCCTCATAGACCGCTTCGGGGACCCCCTGCTCCGTCCAGTCGCGCCGCTGATAAAAGTTTTGCAGTCCGGCGCCACAGATGATCCGATACGCTCCACAACAGCCGTGACAGCAAAAATGCAATACCTCACTATTGATCGTGTCGACGACGCGGTCATTTTCCGGAATCGGCAGATTGCAATGAATACAGTTATCCGGTTGCGGCATCACAGATCAGAAATTGAGCAGCAGTTGGCGGTGCAAACGTGCACCGTCAAGGCCCAGATCGAGACGGGCCTGAATCGCACCGGTCAGCCGATCATTCAGCTCAATGATATAGCGGCCGGCGGCGATCTCATGCAGAGGGAGATTAATATTTTCCGCCGTATTCGGGATCGCCAGATAGAGCGATCCGGTCGCACGGGTTACCGGAGTGCCGTCGCGGTTGGTCAATCCGAATTCAAGCGTTCGGCCGTCAAGTCGGGTCGAAAGGCTCCAGCCGAGCACTGTAGCCGCCTGTTTTTCGACCATAGTGTTATTGTACCTTAACCCCTTGCTGTAGTAATCGGCATCGGTTACTGCGCTGCCGAGACCGACCGCCTGAAAAGCCGACCAGATCGAAAAAAGCAGAAAACTGCCGAGCAAAAGCAGAATCAGGGGGAGATAAATATCTAATTTTTTAACATCATTCATGCATTACATCTTTCGGAGTTGCTTGAATATACGCTGTGGCGTTCGACAATTTCAATCCATCGCTGTCGGTCAGGAGAAACTCAATCGGAACCTGCTGGTCTGCCGGGGTCAAAAGGACGAAATCGACCCGGCGGTTTTCGCCCGGAGCGAGTTGAAACTGAACCTGCCCTTTTAGCGGCAACGGTTCCCCGCTGTCGCTGCGCCGCGCCGACAGTATGTAACTGGCCCGCATCTGACTGCGGTTACTGATCCAGGCGTTGAAAAATGTCCCCTGCCGCCCATCTGCGAATTGACGGGTGGCAACCGCATGCGAAACCGACACCTGCAACGAGGCCGCCGGACGATCGAGCAGAGCGAGCAGCAGCAGCGTCAGCAGGACGACGGTTGCCGCGCCGAGCAGCAGAACCCGGGGATTAAGCAGTCCTCGGGCGCCGACACCGCTGGTCCCGAAAGCATAAGAGATCAACCCCGGTTCGTTTTGTCTGCCCATCACCTGCCGACAGGCATCGAGACAGCGGCCGCAGTTGATACATTCAATCTGATAGCCGCGACGAATATCGATCTCCATCGGGCAGACCCGCAAACACGACCCGCAGTCGATACAACGATGCTGCTCAGAATCGGGGAGAAGCAGGGTGAGGGTCGCCTTATCGACCAGCGTGGTCTGGAACCGGCCATAAGGACAGAATTCACTGCACATCAGCCGTCGTACCAGAGCCAGATCAAGGTAGATTAACGCCGTCGTCGACATCAGAGTGATCGCCGCAACATAATGGAGCTCAAAATTGATGAGCTGAATAAAAAATTGCCGTGGTTCAATAAAATACCAGAGCAGGTTAGCCGCCACGACAAACGCGATCAACAGATAAATCAGATGCAGAAGCATCTTGCGCCAGAACAGACCGTGCAGCCGGTTCTGCTTGACCTGCAGACCAAACTTTCTGCCGATCGACTCAGCCAGATCACTGAGTGTGGTCTGAGGGCAGAGCCAACCACACCAGACCCGACCAAGCACCAGAGTCAATAACAGAAAAGCAAGACCCAACATCAGGCTGAACAGCAGCACCAGATAGAGTTCTTCGATCCGCAAAATCTGGCCAAACAGATAAAGGCGCAGTTGCGGTATATCGATGCGAACAAGACTCGTGCTGCCAACCTCTAACCACGGCAACAGCAGAAGGAGCAGAGAAGTCGCCCACTGCACCCTGCGGCGCCAGGGTGAAAGTAAAGTCGGCTTACTGCTGACACTCACAGACGGAGTCATCAATTTATAAACGCCCCGGAAGCAGATTGCCGCTTACGGGGCGTCATACGACTAAAGATTGACAACAAAGGCGGTCAGGGTGGCGATCTCCTCCTGGGAGAGGCGCTTACCAAAGGCAGGCATATTCTTCGGGCGACCCTCGGCGATACTGGTGCGTACCGCATCGGTGGACCGGCCGTATTTGAAGCTGTCCGTCGTCAGATCGGGACCGAACCCCCCTTCTCCACGGGCACCGTGACAGCCGGCACAGTTATCGGCATACAGGAGAGCGCCTTTGGTCGCCGGGGCGTCATCGGACGGGGCGGTCGCAGTCGTCTGTGCGGCGACGGGACTGCCGGTATGCGCTGCCATCTTCTCTGCAAACTCCTGGTGTGAACTCCAGCCGCTGAACAGAAACCATGCGATAAAAATCACGCCCCAGAGAATCAGGCCATAAAACAGAATATAAAAATAGGCTGGCGGCGCTTTTTTGCGATCTTCGACTATTCCGTCGGCATGTTCGTAACTATGCGGTTCAATACTCTGCATAAAAACCGTCCTTATCTAAATAAGAGTCATTAAAATACGAATCAATCGTCATCCAGCATCCGGTACTTCGCCTTCTCGTTCTTGTCACGATTTTTACGGCTGTATGTCCGGATAAAAATCAGAACAAAAATCACGAACAGGCCGAAGGTCACCCCGAGATAGATTATCGAGCTCCAGTCCATCAGTGGTGTCCCTCCCCTTGACCGTAGTATTTGATGACATTGGTCAGTTTCCAGACCTTGTCAGTCCCCAGGGCATTGAACGGCGGCATGCCGCC
>JACUTX010000270.1 GCA_014859615.1 Desulfuromonadales bacterium
AGGACCGAAAGGAGCATGGCGGAGATGACGGTTACGGAAAATTGGCGGTAGATGACGCCGGTCGAGCCGGGAAAGAAAGCCATCGGCCCGAAGACCGCCGACAGAACCAGACCGATGCCGATCAGGGCGCTGGTGATCTGGTCCATCGATTTTGCCGTCGCTGCGCGCGGCGACAACCCCTCTTCGGCCATGATTCGCTCGACGTTTTCGACCACGACAATAGCGTCATCGACTAAAAGACCGATGGCGAGAACCATGGCGAACATGGTCAGCATGTTGATGGAAAAACCGAATAGCCCGAGAATCGCAAACGTACCGAGCAGCACCACCGGCACCGCAATCGTCGGAATCAAAGTGGCGCGAAACGTCCCCATAAAGAGGTACATGATGACAAAAACCAGAAACACCGCCTCAAACAGAGTCTTAACCACCTCGTCGATCGCAACCTGGGTAAACGGGGTGGTGTCGTAAGGGTAGATAACTTTCATCCCCGGTGGAAAATATTGACTCATCGCGGTCAGTTTTTGCTTGATCGCGTCTGCCGTTTCGAGCGCATTGGCTCCGGCCGCCTGACGGATTGCCAGTGCCGCAGCGGGTTTGCCGTTGTAACTGGCGACAACATCATAACGCTCGGTACCGAGCTCCGTGCGACCGATATCCTCAATCCGGATCACTGAGCCATCCGGATTAATCCGGATCGGGATGGCAGCAAATTCCTCTGGAGTCTGCAACAGATGCTGCACGATAATTGCGGCATTGAGACGTTGTCCTTCGCTGGCCGGCATGCCGCCAAACTGACCGGCAGAGACTTCAACGTTATAAGCGCGCAGCGCCAGAATGACATCTTCTATCGTCAGGTTATAGCTGGTCAACAGATCGGGGTTAAGCCAGACCCGCATCGCATACTGGGTACCGAAATTCTGCACTTCACCGACCCCCGGCACCCGGGAAAGAATCTTCTCCAGGTTCGACTGGGCGTAATCGCGCAGATCATTCCCGTCCATGCTCTCGTCTTCAGAAATAAGCCCGACAATAATCAAAAAATTGCGGGTCGATTTACTGACCATCACCCCGGAACGCTGCACCACATCCGGGAGACTCGCCATGGCGAGCTGAAGTTTGTTCTGCACCTTCGACCAGGCGACATCAGGATCAGTCCCCGGCTTGAAGGTCAATTCGATCCGCCCGGCACCCGAGGACGAACTGGTTCCGGACAGATAGAGCATATCGTCCAGACCGGTCATTTTTTGCTCGATGATCTGGGTGACGGTGTTCTCGACCGTCTCCGCCGAGGCACCGGGGAAGAAAGCATCGATTGCGATGGACGGCGGCGCGATCGGTGGATACTGCGAGATGGGAAGATTGTAAATCGCCAATCCACCGGCCGACATAATGATGATGGCGATCACCCAGGCAAAGACCGGGCGATCGAGAAAGAATTTTGATAGCATATTTTCGCCCCCGTCAGTTCGTCACGGATGACGGCGTAGATGTCGTCTCAGCGCTTTGAAACGGCGTCGCATTTACCTGCGTTTTGGGACGCAACATCATCAGCCCCTCGACAATCACTTTATCCCCCGCACGGATCCCTGCTGTCACCAGCCAGGAGCTGCCGATAGCGCGGTCAAGAGTGAGAGGACGCATCTCGACGGTACTGTCGGCCGCGACGATCAAGGCGTAGGGGTTCCCTTTCGGATCGCGAGCGACCCCTTGCTGCGGGATGAGCAGCGCCTGAGCATTCTCCCCGTCCTTGATCACCGCCTGGACAAACATCCCCGGCAGCAGCATGCCGTCCGGATTTGCAAAGAGCGCTCTTAAAATGACCGAGCCGGTGGTCGGATCGACCGTAACATCGCTGAACTGCAGCTCTCCCGCGAGGGGATAAGGGGTGCCGTCTTCAAACAGCAGTTCAACCTGATTCTGATCGATCCCATGCTGCAAGCGGCCATCCTGCAGACGGCGCTTGAGAGAGAGCAGATCGGTGGTCGATTGCGGAACATCGACGTAGATCGGATCGAGTTGCTGAATGGTCGCCAGCGGCAGCGGCTGATAGGCGGCAACCAGCGCCCCGTCGGTGACGTTCGACTTGCCGATGCGGCCTGATATCGGTGCAGTGACTCTGGTATAGCCGAGGTTGATGCGGGCGGCCTGAACCGCCGCCTGCCAGACCAGAATGTCGGCCTCCACCTGAATCAGTGCGGCGACAGCGTCATCGTAATCTTGCTGACTCACCGCCTTGGCCGCCAGCAATTCCTCAAATCGCTCAGCCCGCGAGCGCACCGAAGGGAGAAGAGATTCTGACCGCTTGAGCGCCGCTGCGGCGTTATTCACCGCAATCTGAAACGGAGCCGGATCGATCTGGTAAAGCGTCTCCCCGGCTCTCACCATACCCCCTTCAGTAAAGAGCCGTTTCTGGATCAGGCCACTGACTTGAGGACGGATTTCCGCCGTCCGGAAGGCGGCGGTTCGACCGGGGAGCTGGCTGGTGAGCATCAGCTTTTCGGGCTGCATTGTCACAAACGAGACCTGCGGAGCCGGACGCGGCGGAGCTGTCTGCTGTTTCTGATCGCAAGCGATCAGCAACAGAGCAGCGAATAAAGTCGTAAGCAGACAGACCGTAGTCGATTTAGATCTTCTCTTTTTGCGTTGCATTAAAAAGCCTCCAGATTACTGAAAAAGACGAGTATTTCCGTGAATGTGTTTGACCACCTTTAAGCCTTGAGTGCGTTCCAGCATGCTTCAGCGGTTTGTTGAATCAGGGTGTCATCCAACTGAACCAGTCCGGCGAACGAATCCCGCAGCAGAAAAATAATCGGACCAAAGGTCATGGAGAGACAGAGAGACAAGGGGAGATCCTTGATAATCCCCCTTTTGTCCCCGGTAAAAAAATTGATAAAAGGATTTGAGCGGGGATCGCGCTCACTACTTAAAAACTTGGCCTGCTTTTTTTCGATCCCGTACGGCGAGCTGTAATACTGTTCGAGAAATTTAAATTCTGCTTCACGCACTCTCAGGTAATGCATCAATTGTGTGACCAGCTGCACAAATTGCTGCTGGTCCGACAGCGAGTCGTCGAGTGCCTGGACAAGGGCGTTGCGCAGCGTCGCATCGACCCGCGCAAAAACGGCATGAACAAGTTCGTCCTTATCCTTGAAATAGCGATAGATGCTCCCGACACCGACCCCGGCCAGAGCGGCCAGCTGAGAAATCGGTGAGCAGTGAAAACCGTTTTCGGCAAACTGCTCCAAAGCTGCCTGCAATATAACATCAGCTTTAGTTTGAGAACTATTTGGCATAAAAAACTCCCGGCGGAATGAACGTTCAGTCAGTGTCTTTTATAGAAATTATTCTTGCAAGTCAAGCGAATCAGTTTTTACCCATCAAAATATATCAGAAAAAAACCG
>JACUTX010000271.1 GCA_014859615.1 Desulfuromonadales bacterium
TACGACATTTTATGGGTTACATGGTACTACCCACTGCTGATGATTTGCAGGAGTCGTCAGCGGTTGAGCGAAGCCAGGAGATTGTCGAACTGGCCCGTTCCCTTGGCTGGAATCCGGTGCGGATGTACGAGTGGGTAGTCAATAATATCGAAACTGAATGGTACTGGGGGGTGATGAAAGGGGCTCGGCAGACACTGTTGCAGGGGCGCGGCAACGATGCTGACCAGGCTGCTCTGCTGGTTGCTTTGATGCGGGCCTCCGGTTATCCGGCCCGTTTTATTAAAGGGAAGGTCGGACTATTCCCGACGGTCGAAACAGGGTTGCAACGTCTCGGTCTATCGAATATTGCAGAATTAATGCAGCTACTACAAAAAGCAGGCATCCCCTATGAACCGGTCATGGCTGGAGGTCGGGTCGCCAATGTTGCGTTCGAGCATCTTTGGTGTGAAGTCTACGTACCGTACAGTAATTACCGGGGCTCGGTCATTGATGCCGAAGGAAAGTCATGGGTTCCCCTCGACACCAGTCTTAAACCAATGACCTCAGTTTTTACTTCGCCTAAATTTAGTGTTGATGATTTCGATTACGCCAGCGTGGCTACGCAGTATCTCTCCGCTCGTCAGAGTGTCTCGCCATTTTCTTTTCTGCAGGCGCAGCTTGCTCTTCATCTGAATACTCCAGACTTTGATTTTGGCGACGTTCTGCCACACATCACTACCACCGTGTTCAAACTCGATTTGCTCCCTGCTTCGACGCAATTTAAAGAGCATGCTGTTACCGGGGAGTTTTCTGTTCTTCCTCCTGAACTTCTGCCGATAGCGCAGGTCACTGCTACGGATATGAACGGACTCCAGCTTTATACCCTCGATCTGCCAATCTATCGTTTGATCGATCAACCGCTGGCTCTTGATGCCGACCCCGAAACCACTGCCGATCAAAAGCTTGCTGCCGAGTATGGCGGTTTTGAAACGACACCGACCTACTTGCTCAATTTGCGGCCATTGTTGCGACTAGGTTCTGAGAGGGTCGCTGTCGCTGGTTCCGGACTTGCGATGGGGGACCACTACCGTCTGCGTCTGCGATTGATCTCATCGGCCGGAGCGACCGAGACGGAGACGGTTCAGGTGGTCGGGGGACTGGCCGCTATCGCTATCGATTCTGGTGAAAGTATGACAACGGTCGATTCATCGGGGCTGGCGGCGGTCGATCTGATGTACGCAGCCGCCCGCAAGTACAATGCATCATGGCGAAATGCTGAAGATTTGTTGGCACAATTGCTCCAGCTGCCGTTGGTGCGGCCGCTGCCAGCAGTAACCATCGTTGGCAGCAGCTACAACATTTCATGGCTCGATAATCGTCCCTATGCCATGCAGTGGGAAGGCCTGTTCATGGATGCCGCGATTCGGGTTACCGAACCGGTAACGGAACCGACCGCAATAAGTCGGACTTTCATGCGGCTGTCTGGACTGCAGGGTTCCTGGCTCGAAGCGGCAACACTGTTTGAAGATTTTCAGGTCCCTGCTATCGCCACTGCGGATCTTTTTGGCCGGGCAATTGAGGCCGGGATTGAGGTGTGGTCGATTGATAGCAGCAACCTCGATACAGCCCTGGCACAGTTGCCGTTTGCCGATAACGTTAAGACCGATATCCGCAATGCCGCTAATCAGGGTTGGTCGGTCAGTATTCCCACTCAGAACATCAATTACCTTGCCTGGAATGGTATCGGTTATATTAAAGAAAATCCACAAAGCGGCGAAGCTGGCTACATGCTTACTGGGGGGTTGGCTGGGGCGCAAACGGCGGAGTGGGCCGATGATTATCGGGAGCAGTTTGCTTTTGCTCGTTCTGAACCCCCGAATCTTGATCCGTTGGCTGCCGCCGATATTGTTTTTATACCGACGGGTGATCGTCAGAACGGCATTGTTGGCCAGCCGGTCGCCAAACCGATTTCGGTCTTGGTCGTTGATCTCAAGGGGCGTCCGGTTAAGGGAGCGCTCGTTACCTTTCGCTCCATGGTCGGTGGTGGAAGTTTCAATCCGCAGGTGCAAAATCCGGTGGAAACCGATGCCCGTGGCATCGCGAGCATTGTACCGATTCTTGGAACCTCGACGGCCGTTAATGCCAATTTTGCTCTGGATGAGAAAGGGCTTTCGCTTTACAGATCAGGAGCAGGTCAAGGAGAGGTGTACAGCACCCGCATCAGTATAAATACCTTTACTGCCCAGGTCGAGAGCAGCTTTGGTACCTTGAGCATTGGCGAAGAATTCAAGCTGAATGCTTACCCCGATAAGCTCGATCACCTGAAGAAAATTTTTGTCAACAGCGCCAAGGGAATGGTCAATTCTTATACCGGCACCTTCCTGTTTCAGGCCGTTGACCAGTACGAAAATCCGGTTTCAAACGTCGAAATGGTCTATGAAGCCCTTGCGCCCGAGCCAGCGACAGCGAGGCCATTGCCGACTGAACAGGAGGGGTTGCGCAACCTGACCCTGTTTGATCCACTCCCCTGCAAGATTTATTCGCCGAATCATGGTGAATGGCCATCCAGCAAAAGCGTCACCGTCCTTTCCGGCCATGTCGGTGCATACGCTGCAGGCTTCTTCGGCAATACCGTCGACACCCTCTATACAATAAAAGTTAGTGCTCTCGGCTCTTCATCAGTTCCGCCCCTGGAATTCACGATGTCGACTTTCGGCACAACCTTTCAAGGAGAGTACTACCCGACGCAGTTGCAGGTTTCACGCATTGCCAATATCGACAACCATGGGCGCACCCTTGATGCGGTCAACATTGGCGAGACCTTGAAAATACCGCTGACAACCGCTGTTGAGCTGCTCGTGCCGGTATATAAGATGGAAAAGCAGGCAACCCAGTGCACGAAGGAACTGTCGGACGGCAGCGTGGAAAGTTACGATTGCTGGGATATCGTGTGGAAAGGTATCGTGAACACCGAGAAGGTGGTTGACGGCCACGTTGATTATAAAATCGTCCCCAAGGGAGCCGGGGGCTCGCTCGGCGCTACGGTCAATAATAATGACGGTACTTATGCGGCGAAGTTTACCGCCCCGTCGACACCACGACTGAATCATATCGAAGCGGTTGGCGAAGTGACGCTCAAAGTACCGGAGGTGTTTGTCGATTCGACCACAAACAAGATGGTTCTAAGCGGATACCGCAGCAAAGACTTGCCATTGCGTACTGTGACGCTCGAATCGGGGAACGAGGCATTATTTGATGTTGAGACCGAAGAACTCATCGAAGGTGTAAGCAGCTCAACGATCGATTTCGGTATTTACGGTGTGGAGGTGACTCCGATTATCACACCAGACGTCACCCTGCTGGATCAGTTTGAAATAGTGGTTGGACAGACTGAATACGGCGCGCGCGCCC